>JAGVUS010000008.1 GCA_019136175.1 Chloroflexota bacterium
CCAATTGCAGGCGGAACTGGCAGACCGGTTTGCCGGGCGCATTCCTGAGGATGGAGACCGGTTCCACGGACTTGCCACTTTCCTTCTCTCCAGCGGCGCACCGCTGCTGGCGGACGGTCTGGCATGGCTGGACTGCCGGGTGGTAGCCACCCACCCGCTGGCGGAGTCAACTCTCTTTTTGGGCGAAGTGGATGCCAGCCGCGTCATTCCGGACGGTGAGCCGCTGGTGTACCATTCCCGCATCTACCGGAGGCTGGCATGATGAATACCCCTCTCCTCTCACTGGAAGAACGCACCACCCTCCTGCGGCTGGCGCGCCAGTCCATCACACTGGCAGCCGCCCGCAAACCCCTCCCCCCGTTGAACCTGGATGAATACACCCCTGCTTTACGCGAATGGGGTGCTTCGTTTGTCACCCTGACAGAGCAGGGCGAACTGCGCGGCTGCATTGGCGCTCTGGAACCCTATCAACCCCTCGTGGAGGACGTGTACGAACATGCCGCCGCGGCTGCCATGGAGGATTACCGCTTCCCGCAGGTCCGCCCAACGGAAGTCCCCCACATTCAGATTGAAATCTCCCGGCTGACCACCCCCATGCCGCTGGACTATGACAGCCCCGGGAATCTGCCCGGTCTGCTGCGACCGGGTGTGGACGGCGTGGTGCTGCGGGATGCTTTCCGGCGCGCCACCTTCCTGCCCCAGGTGTGGGAGAAAATCCCCCGCCCGGAGGATTTTCTCAGCCACCTGTGCCTGAAAATGGGCGCGTCTGCCGATACCTGGAAACACAGACCCCTCACTGTGCTGGTCTACCAGGTGGAGGAATTTCACGAATAAAAAACCGGCAGGGAGTTAACTCCCTGCCGGTTTTTATTCCCGCAAATGCAGTTTATACAACTTGCGGCGGATTGGAAGCAAAGTAAGCTTCCACTTCGTTATCGTTGTAGAAGACCAGCGCCACAATTCCAACAATCAGGGAAATGTAGTTACCCGCAAGAATTGCCACAATTTCGAGAATGGCTAGCGTCTTGCCCGGGTTGACCGGTTTGGGCGGGTTGGAGATGAGCTTGGAGGCATAGACGATCTCAAAGATGCCCAGCACCCCGGGCAGGATGGTGATCGGCGAGCAGAGCAAGCCAATCCCCAACGTGCCCAGCACCACCGTGGATGTGATGCCAAGCGCCCAGAGAATATTGAAGATGCCGTTGATCAGGGTCATGATCCCAATTGCCTGCACCTTGCCGGGCACACGCGGTGCCGCGGGGGGGATCTGGCTGGTTGGCACGCCTTCAGGAAGAAAATTGGTTTCGGGATTTGTTTCCATGGGAACTTCTTTCTGTTTACAGGGATGGATTATTCCAATCCACGGGGGATGGAGTGGGGGTTGCTGGATACGGGCTTGCATCAGCAGCCGGGTATGCCTCGCGGTATGCCTGCCCGTACAGGTGCCCGTTGATGGCATTGGCATAGGTGGCAGTCACCAGGGAGCCGATTCCAAAGACGATGCCGCCCAGGGGGGCAATGATGCTGGAAACCCAGGTTCCAAGGATGACAATCAAGTAGGCAAGCGGGGCGCGCCGCACCATGCCAAAGACTTCTCCAATTTGCAGCCCGGCTCCAATGGAACCCTTGACTGCCAGCCTGCCCATTGCAGCGGGCATCAGGAACATCAACAAAATGCTGTACAGGATCATGATTCCGGTAAAGCAAAGGGAGGTAATGATGATGATTGCCTCGGCACCCTCACTGCCGCCATTGCTGACGGGGATGATGACCAGCAGCAGGGGGACAATGAACAGGAAGACAGGAATCATGTACACCAGCCCCACCACAAGGGCTTTCAACCCGTTCACAAACTGCTCACCAAATTCCAGGTCGGGCAGGCAGCGCTCCGGGGCATCCCCCCGTGCCACGCGGCGGGTGATTTCCAGCAGCCAGCCAGCGGCGACAACCTGCCCTACAAAGGGGATCAACTGGATGGCGGAGAGGATCAGGATTTTCTTGATCCAATCGGGATCCTTGAATACATACGAAAATGCGAGTTCAAATTTCATGATGTTTGCTCCTTCTGAGGAATATACGTATCCATGCCCGGCAGGTTGCATCTCATCGGATTCCAGCCTGGCATCCATTTCTTTATACACTGTTTTTTTCAAAATGCCAAATCCTGCCAGACAGGCAACCGGTTTTCACTGTATAATTTCCATCAAGGAGAGTACCCCATGGAAAACAAAGCACTGCCCGAATATCCCATTCTCACCCTGTCGATCCTTGGCGCCAACTGGCTGGAACTTGGCAAGGCTGTGGAGGTTGCCGATACCGTCCGGGCGGACGCCATCCAGGTGGATATTGCCGACGGGCACTTCATCCCCACCATCACCCTGGGGGAACGGTTGATCCAGCACATCCGGCAGGTATCCGCCATTCCACTGGAAGTGCATTTGATGGTCGCCCGTCCGCAGGATTATTTCCGCAAGCTGGCAGAATACGGTGCCAATTCGGTGCTGATTCATCCCGAATCCACGCCCATCCTGTATGACCGGATCATGGAAGCCCGCTCGTTTGGGTTGAGTGTGGGTGTTGCACTCAATGTAGCCACCCCGGTGGAGGTGATTGAAGCCGTCCTGCCCTACGTGGATATGGTTACGCTGATGGCAATTTCGCTGGGATATTCCGGCACCCCGTTTGTGCCGACCACCATGGCGAAAATTGCCCGGCTGCGCGCCATGATTGATGCCACTCCCGACTGCCGCGCCATCATCCAGGTGGACGGCGGAATCAAGCAAGGCAATGTCCACGAGATTACCGCCGCCGGGATGGATAATGTGCTTTCCTCGTCAGCAGTTTACAACCAGCCCGACCCCGTCCAGGCGGCGAAGGAGCTGCGGGCTGCCATGCACAAGCTGACGCCCAACCGCCAGCGCAACCTGGCGGCATACCTGGATAAAATCCACCCCAACCGGTAATCATTGTTCCCGGTTGAACGGTGTAAAATCGACCCGCCCGTGGAAACCACGGGCGGGTGATGTTTTTGGATTGTACTGACCGGATTGGATTATTCGGCAGTTTCAGGCAGGGCAGCAGTGCCCTTGACCTTCTTCGAAATCACAATGGCGGATTCGATTGCCATCCAGACCGCCAGCCCCAGGTAGATGAGGCAGGTGATGGGGATGATCATGTTGGGGTTGTTCGGCCAGGTGAAGACGCCGTCCACAATGGTGTAATTGCGGAACATGACAATCAATGCCCAGGAGCTCATCACGAACATGAAGATGGCAGGGATGAGGGTGAAGAGCCAGGCTTTCTTGTTCTTGGCGGTGTTCATCAGCCAGACGGTGATGCCAATCAGTGCCAGACCAGCCAACAGCTGGTTGGAGGAGCCGAAGGTCTTCCAGAAGATGCTCCAGGCTGCCACCGGCTTGCCATCCGGACCAGTCAGCTTGATGAGGAACATGATACCCGGAATGATTGCCGTGATGCCGGCTGCAAACAAACGACCCCACTTGCCCTTCCATCCGGTGAGTTCCGTGATGATAAAGCGTCCAAGGCGGGTGCAGATATCCAGCGTGTCGTACACAAAGGTGGTGAATGCCATCAAGCCGAAGGCAATACCGAACGACTTGGGTATACCGAGCAGTCCCATGAAGGAACCGAGACCGGAAGCATAGATGAAGTTCGGGGATTTCTTCAGCAGTTCACTGTCGCCCGCCAGGATCATGACGGTGGACAGGGCAATGATTGCCACGACACTTTCAAGCAGCATCATACCGTAGCCAATCGGCTTGGCATCGCTTTCCTTCTTCAGCTGCTTGGAGGTGGTGCCCGAGCCAATCAGGCTGTGGAAGCCGGAGCAGGCGCCGCAGGCAACCGTGATGAACAGCATTGGGAAGAGCGGGTTGGCAGCAGTGCCCATGCCCTTGAAGGCAGGAAAAGTTGCTTCAAAGCCGCCAAACAGGATGCCAATGAAGGCAACCAGGATGGAGGCATACATGAAGTACCCGCCCAGGTGGCCGCGGGGCTGCAGGAGTGCCCAAACCGGGACAACAGCCGCAATCAAGCAGTAGAGGAGGATCAGGATGTCCCAGATCTGCGCCGGGGTGAAGTTGCCAATGGCGGGGATGTTCAGGGGGATGAACTGACCAACCCAGATGGCAACACCCACCAGCGGCAGGAAGATGATGGTCGCCCACAACAGGCTCAGCTTGGTGTAGCGAAGCAGGATGCCCATGATGATGGGGAGGGCGAGGTAGATCAGCGACGATGTGGCGATTGCGCCGCCGCCCACAAAGACTCCCTCACCGATTTCAATCTGGTTGACAAAGGCTGATGCGGTGATATCAGTGAAAGCAACGATGATGAAAATCAGGGCGACGTAGATGAAAATGTTGAAGCCGATCCAGGCACGCTTTGAGACATGCACGCGCACGGTTTCTGTAATGGAACGACCCTTGTTGCGGATGGAAGCAACCAGGGCGCCCATGTCATGCACGCCACCAATGAAGATGGTTCCGCCGAGGATCCAGAGCAGGGTGGGCACCCAGCCAAATGCAGCGCCGGCGAGGATTGGTCCGGTTACAGGACCGGCGGCTGCGATGGCGGAGAAGTGCTGCCCTGCCAGGAACTTGGCATCGGTCGGTACATAGTCCAAGCCATCTTCCAACTCAACAGACGGCATCGTATGCGAGTCGTCAAGTTCATAGACCTTCTTGGAGATAAATGTACCGTAGGTTTTGTAGGCGATAAAGAGGATTATCGACCCACCCAAAAAGATAAAAAGAATGTTCATGAAAGTTCCTCCTTGCGCAAGGATGAGATATGTTTGCCAGCCTGGCGCCACACCAGACGGGCAGTTAAAAAGAATAAATGGGGAAAATTGGATATGACTCTACACATATTAACCCCCCACAAGGTGAATGGGAATAGACAATTGTCACAGATTTGACTTACAATGTTAATCAATTTGTAACAATTCCCCCCGTCACCCCCGGAAAACAAGGTGGGGACCGGCAAACATAATACCACCGGGGCAGCCGCTTGGATCCCATGAGTCCGCCCCTCCACCTGCCCAGCCTGGCTTATGGCAGGAGGAGGATCCGTCCCATCATTTTGAGGGCGGATAAGGCAGTCCCTCCTTTTTCACCGCTCCTGGATTGTGCTATTCAATTGCTGGCGTTTTTTGTCCAGCCGCGCTTCAAAACGGTCCTTGTCAATGATGAAGCGTTCATGCTCCCCCTCGCCAATTTTTTCCACCGGGTCCCAGGCTTCCACTTTGAAACGCAGCCGCCTGCCGTCCACCTCCAGCAGTTCGGCACGGAAGCGCACCTCCACCCCCACCGGGGTTGCACCCAGGTGGCGGATATTGACCGACATTCCCACGCTCGTCTGTCCTTCCTGCAAATGAGGCAGGACGACGGAATGGGCGGTCTGTTCCATCAAGCTGATCATGCGGGGGGTGCTGAAGACGGGCGGTAAAGTTGCCCCGCCGCCCATGCGCGCTGTGTCGGTTTCCTGCACCACATGCGTTTTTTCACCAACCATCCCGGGCTCAATTATCATCTTCTGCGCTCCTTTGTGATTTAACGATCATTCTTTCGCATCCATCTCAGACAGGAATTCTTCATTTACAACCAATCCCGGCAGGATTTCGCGATCCGGTTTTCTCGTCGGGATTACTTTCCGTTTTCAGCCCCGTCCGAGCCATGCACCTTTTTCTGATTGTACCCGATTTGGTTTCGGTAAACAAACCGGCTTATGCCACAGCATCCCACACCGCGTTGGAGATGGCAGCCCAGCGCGCCGGGCAGGCTTCCCCGCCCAGCATGCCATTGCAGGTGAATGCCACCACCAGCCTGGCTTGCGGGTCCGCCCAGACCATGCTGGTTCCCATCCCCATGCCCGAAAAGGTTTTTGCCGAACTGCCCCAGCCGAGGGAATCCTTGCGCGGGTCGGACCCTGGCGGGCGAATGCAGCCGCCTAAGATGAAGCCATGCCCCCAGTGGATGTTTTCCTTCAGGTATGAATCCCAGCCGTTATACCCCGATTGCACCGCCCGGGCAACCGTCTCCGGCAGCAGGAGGTTTTTGTCCCGGTACACTCCGCCATCCAGCAGCATCTGGAAAATTGCCGCCAGGTCGCGGGCTGTGCTGTGGACCGTGGCTGCCGGGATGAGTGCCCGCCGGATGATGGACAGGTTGAACAGGGTGGCAGTTTCATCCATCTCTCTGGCATTGGAAACCAGGCGCGGTGAGTGTGCCAGTTCTGCTGCTGGAATGCGCATCCAGGTGCGCTGCAAGCCCAGCGGTTCCACAAATTCGCGCTGGAAATAGCGATTCAGGGGCATGCCCGTCACGCGCCGCACCACCTCGCCAAAAATAAAGCCATAATTAACCAGGTGGTAGCCTGTTTGGGTTCCCGGTGCAAAGAGTGCCTGCTCGCCCGCCAGCTGGCGCGTGACCAGGCTCCAGAAGGGCCAGAGGAAAACCTGCTGGCGCAGGTGCGGTGCCGGAATCCCCGCTTGGTGAAGGAAGACGTGCCGAATGGTGGCAGTTTCCTTGCCCTTCCGTCCAAATTCCTGCCAGTACCTGGATACAGGGGCATCCATCTCCACCTGCCCCGTCTCCACCAGCCTGTGCACGCACAAGCCCGTCAGCACCTTGGAGATGGAAAAGAGCAGGAGGGGCGTCTCCTCTGTGACGTTGGAATCACGCCCGGTCCCACCAGCGCAATCCACAACCACCCCGCCATCCTGCATCACCACCAGTTGGGCGGCAGTGTGCAATTTTTGCTCATGCAGCTGGGCATCAAATAATTGCTGTACCCGGGAAAAATCAGCGGTCATGATCATCCTCCACGCTTGATTATAGACTCATTCCAGGGGCAGGCAGGGAATTCCAGGTAATTTTCTTACCTGCATACCCGAAAAG
>JAGVUS010000306.1 GCA_019136175.1 Chloroflexota bacterium
GCAAATGGTAATTTTCTGTTCCTCGCCAATTACCAGGAGGACCCGGTGGATACCGTGGTCAATTATGAAAACCACCCATTGTTTGGCGGAAATGCCATTCATCTTCCTGCCCGGCGGGGGGCAATTCTTCCGCTGGACTGGCAGGCACACGAAGGGATCAGGATCCACTTCATCACTTCGGAGGTCGTGGGAGTGACTGACACGGGCAGCCAGGTGGAAATTCGGACACAACAGCAGGAATTTTTGGCAGAATTGACCCTCACCGGCTACCTCTGCAATAAAGCAACCTCTGTGGAAAAGTCTGGAAATATTGAACGCATCCGGGTTGAGGGCAGGAATGGGAAGATCCTGCTCACAAAAGCAGCGGAAAACCATTCCCAATAACCAGGCTTTTTCCTGCACTGGACGACAATTTTATGAGATGAGCCGGTTGCACCGGCTCATCCTCTTCATCCTGCATCCATTCCCGCCTTGTTATTGCCCGGAAGGCACTGGCTATCACTCCATGATTCGCGCGGGTATAATCCATTCTTGAACAACAAACCCATTTCCCAGGAGAACAACATGGATTTCGCCGCCTATCGCGAAGTATTTCCTGTCACTCAACATGGCGTGTATCTCAACAATGCTGCTGAAACACCACTCAACACCCGCGTTCGCCAGCGATTGGAGGAGTACCTCCAGGTTGCCAGTGATGCACCGCAGGATAAGCCTTCCATCCGGTATGCCGTCCGGGCTGCGCTTTCTGATCTCTTTGGCGGTGTACCGGAGGATTATGCGCTGGTGACCAGCACCGGCATGGGGGTGGGAATTGCTGCTGCCGGTTATCACTGGCAGCCTGGCGACAATGTGGTCCTGCCCGCTGATGAGCACTGGAACAGCACCTTCCCCTGGCTGCGATTACGCCAGCGCGGCGTGGATGTCCGGTTGGTGCCGCCGGACGCCAATCAACGGATTTTACCGGAAGCAATTGCCGCCCGGGTGGATAACCATACACGCATTGTGGCAACCACAGCCGTACGTTTTAATACCGGTTTCCGGGCAAATTTAAAGGCACTCTCTGAAATTGCCCATTCAGCCGGAGCGCTCTTCCTGGTGGATGGCATCCAGGCAACCGGTGTGATCCCGCTCAATGTCCAGGAGGAGGGAATTGACCTGCTGACCTGTGCCGGATTCAAGTGGCTGCTGGGAATGCCGGGGACGGGTTTTCTCTATGTCAACCCGGCTGCCCGGGAACGCATTGAACCGGTGATGCCGGGGATGTTTGCCGCGGATAATCACTACATGCGGGACCTGCATTACTTTCCGGATGCCCGGCGTTACGAAACCGGGACTATTGCCTATTCCCTGTTCCACGCCTGGACAGCCGGGTTGGAACTTCTGAAAGAGGTGGGGATTTCCAATATCCACGCCCGGGTGCTGGAATTAACCGACCGCATCATTACCGGGCTGCGCTGTCTGAAGGCTAACCTTGCTTCTCCGGTAGATTGCCTGCAGGAACGCTCCGCCATTCTTGCCTTTTCGGTCGGGTCAGACGCTGCCAACCAGGAATTGTTGGAAAAATTACAGGCAGGAAAGATCCATGTTGCCCTGCGGGATGGACGGATACGCGTCAGCCCAAACTTCTTCAACAATGAAGCCGAAGTGGACCGGTTTTTGGAAGCAATCTGACAGAATCGCCTACACCAGGACCAACAAATCACAAGGCGCCAGTTCCAGCGCACCCTGGACGGGCATTTCGCTGATGCCGTGCACCCTGCGCTTGCTGTGGCAGTTATACTGGTCCAGCACCCACGCCGGGACGGTTTGAGGTTGTTCAGAGAAGTTGGCAAACACAACCGCCTGGCGGCGCAGGAATCCCAGTACGTGATCATTTTCGGTCGGGATGACGGAAAGCTCACCGCCGGAAAAAATTTCATTCCCCTTGCGCAGGGCAATCAGTTTTTGCAAGCCCCCATATACTCGTCCCTCAATAGTTTCCGGGTTATGGCGGCGGGCGTACTTCCCCCAGTCCGCCCGCGGACGGTGAACCCAGCGGCTGTCGTGGTAGTGGGCAGGGTCATCGCGGTACGTGTAATCATTTAAAGTAGCAATCTCATCCCCCAGGTAAATCAGCGGGATCCCTCCCGCCAGCAGGATGATGCCATGAATCAGCAGGATGCGCCGGATGGCAAGCTCCACCTCCGCCGGACCCTCCTCGCGAATGGCTTTCTCCAGCCCTGCCAGTGAAGCACAGGTACCGCTGATGCGGCAATCACCGGTGTTTGGATTCTCCTGGAACGGCAACCCGCGGGCAAAACTGCCCGGGAAGCGCCCCCGGTAGAATTCGTTCAGGAACTGGCGGTGATCATATCCCCGCACACCCAGCAAGGCGGCATCCTCATCAGAAAATGTCCAGCCGATGTCGTCATGCACCCGGACGTAGTTCACCCAGGCGGTTTCCGGGTGGATTTGGAAACGGGCACTTAACGCCTGGGAAAGCAGCCGCGCCTTGCGAGTGGCAAGCGAATTCCACAATAACGCCATGAGCAATGGGTTATAGGACAGCTGACATTCATCCGGTGCAATGTAGCGAACCACTTCATCCGGGTGGACAATTGCTTCCGACTTGAAAACCAGTGCAGGAGCGGCAATCCTTGCCACCGTATTGAACGCCCGGATGAGCTGGTGGGCGCCGGGAAGATTTTCACAGTTGGTTCCCAGTTGTTTCCAGATAAACGCCACGGCATCCAGGCGAATAACTTCCACGCCCTGGTTGGCAAGAAAGAGCATCTCCTCCGCCATGCGATTAAATACAGCCGGGTTGGAATAATTCAAATCCCACTGGTAGGAATGGAAGGTGGTCCAGACCCAGCGGTTCATATCCGCCCGCCAGCTGAATGCGCCAGGGTGTTCATCGGGGAAGATTTCCCGCAAGTGGCGCTCGTACTGGTCGGGCATTGTCCGGTCAGGAAAGATCCAATAAAACTCCTGGTATTCCTCCTCGCCTGCCTGGGCGCGCTGCGCCCATTCGTGTTCATCGGAGGTGTGGTTGAAGACCAGGTCCACCACCAGGCTGATGCCCGCCTGGCGCAGTTCGCGGGAGAGCGTTGCCAGGTCCTGCATCGTCCCCAGGGGCGGGTGCACCTCCCGGTAACTACTGACAGCATACCCGCCATCATTCTCCCCTTTGGGAGCTTTAAACAGGGGCATCAGGTGCAGATACGTCAACTCCAGTTCCTTGAAGTAGGGAATCCGGGAGCGAATCCCTTCCAGGTCCCCGGCAAACAAGTCCACGTAACATACCCCGCCCAGCATCTGGTTCGACTGGAACCAGAGCGGATCCTCTTCCCGCGCTGCATCCAGGAGAACCAGGTCCTGCGGACGGTCGAACCATGCCCTGGCGATACTGTGCAGCAGGTCCTCGAGGTGATAGAAGAAATCATACCGGGTGCCGTACAAACCGTGATAAAGCTGGAAGAGCCGTGGAAAATGTTCCTTCAACCGGGTTGTAAAGCGCTTCCAATCCTGCGGATGCCCGGTTCGCCGGGCAGCAAATGCCTGCTCCAGCCGGGGGAACAGGCGGTCAAGCGATCGGCGGGCTTCACGGGACAGGTCCATCATCGCATTATTTTCCGGATTGAATCAGCGCCTGCTGCGCCAGCGCCAATGCCCCCACCACGCCAGACCGGTTGCCCAGACCGGGATGGACAATATATGCATCCATATGCTCCAGCACAGCCGGGGACTGAACATAGCCATTCAGATAGGCGCGGGTTTTCTCCTGCACCAATTTTAATATGTCATCACGCTGCCCCACGCCGCCGCCCAGGATGATCCGCTGGGGGGAGAGAATATAGATATAGCTCGTCATGGCATGGGCTATGTAATGCGCTTCCAGGTCCCAGGCAGGATGATCCGGCGGAAGGGTGGCGGCAGGCTGCCCCCAACGTTTTTCCATTGCCACTCCGGTCGCCAGTCCTTCAAAGCAATCCTGGTGAAAGGGGCAGATGCCGGGGAAGGGATCCCGCACCAAGTCATGCGGCATGGGGAGATGACCCGCCTCCGGGTGAATCATGCCGTGCAGCAGGCTGCCATTGACAAACACCCCGCCGCCAATCCCGGTTCCAACCGTCAGGTACATGAAAACATCCAGCCCGCGTCCATTGCCCCAATGATACTCGCCCAAGGCAGCACCGTTCACATCCGTATCAAAACCAACCGGCAGGTGAAATGCCTGCTTCAACATCCCCACCAGGTTGGCGCCGGTCCAACCCGGCTTGGGTGTGGGAAGGATCTGTCCGTAAGTGGGTGAAAGGGGATTGGGATCCAGCGGACCAAAACAAGCCAGTCCAATGGCAGAAATCTCCGGGTATTGGCGGAAGAAGTCGATGGTGCGTTCCATCGTCTCCGCAGGAGTGGTGGTGGGAAAGCGAATTTCCGCCTGGATATCCTCCGGACCGGTGCCAACCGCACAAACAAACTTGGTGCCGCCGCCTTCAATCCCGCCATACAGAACCGGTTTGGTCATATCATCCCTCCAATTTTAGCCAGTTCATACATCTCCTCCAATGGGACTAAAAATGGATTTTCGCCAAGCGGACTTGTCCGCCTTGGATACACAACGGGGAACCAGCCAGGTTCACAGAATATGTTATGGAAATAACAGGATTGTTATCAATCATTATACACACAAATGGATAAAATCGATCTGAAAACAGGAGGGGGAATTCATTTGCTGTCCCTGGCAACCAATGAACAATGCAAATGATCGCGTTCTTCAAGTAAGTATTACCATGTAAGCATTTACAGTGTTAGTTTAGCACATCTGATCATGAGAGTCAATACCCTTTTTGTTGGAAAGGGGTCAGGTCGTCTGCCGTTCCACCAAAATTAACGGCAATTTCACCTGCTGTGGTGGACGGGAGGGGTCGATGATGTGGGACATCAGGATCTCCACGGCAAGGCGACCCGATTCATCCAGGTGCTGGCGGATGGTTGTCAGGTCCGCCATTTCCGCAGCATCAATATCATCAAAGCCAATCACGGCAAGCTGTCCTGGGACCTGGATACCCAGCTTGCGCGCCACCCGTAATATGGTCAACGCCTGCACATCGGAGCTGGCAAAGATGGCAGTTGGCGGGAGGGGCAACCCCAGCAGATCATGAACTGCCCGGGTGGCATCCTCCTGGGTGTTGGAGATCAACCGGACATACCCATCCGGCAGGGACACTCCGGCATCCTCCAGCACCTGGCGCATGCCCTTCAAGCGCATGCTTGGTGGATGGATGGAGTAATCCAGTGGTTCCTTATCCCCCAGGAAGGCAATCCGCTGATGCCCTTTTTCAAGCAGGTGGCGGGCAGCCATGCGCCCCCCTTCATAATCGTCAATCACAATGGAATGCATGCCGGGATGGGAAAATTCAATCAGAACTGTTTCAATTCCGTGGTCAATCAGGCGGCGGGCTTCATCCACGTGGATGGGTAGCGACATGAGAATCAAGCCATCCAGGTTGCCTGTGTACGGCAGGGAAGACAGGTAGCTCGAAAGGCGGTTCAGGGAATCCACTGTGTAGATAATTAATTCATAATTGGAAGTCGCCAGCACGCTTGCCACACCCCGCAACCGCTGGACAAAGGAAGGTGCGGTGAAGAACGGAGTAATCACACCCACCCGGTTGGCGCCGCTGAGCGCCCTGGCACGTGCTTCGGCTTTGGGTATAAATCCCAGTTCATCAATGATGGCGAGGACCCGTGAACGGGTTTCCGGGTTGACCTTTTCCGGGTTGTTCAGAACACGGGAGATGGTCGCGATACTCACGCCAGCCCGGTCTGCCACCTCATAGATTGTGGGTTTTTTCTTGGGAGGATACATGCTATTCCTTACCTGTAAGCACTTTCAGTGTAACACAAAAGGAGGTGCAAGGTCAAGCGCGGATTTTTAACAAAAGAAATGGGCGGGATATCCTACCCGCCCATTCATTACAATCGGTAATTGGTGATGATCTAATCCGGCTTATCTCCCGGAACCGCCTACTGGCGTATCATCAATGGAGAGTAGAACCGCGCGCACCGCCAGGCGGAGGGCATAGTTGCCATCCTTCGGGTTGTATCCCTGGCAGGTCAGCAGGGTCAGCCACGGTTTCTCTTCATGCCGCAACGGGGCGGAACTATTCGGTAGCACAGACAGGACCTCACGAACTTCATAGCGATACACCTGCCCATAGAGGTGAACGATCACCTGGTCGCCCCACTTCAAGCGGGAGAGGTTGTAAAACAATCCCGGATCCCCCGTGGCATCATATACGTGCGCCGTCAGGACGGAATTGCCTTTCCAGGTGGGGAAGGCGGTACTATCCAGCCAGCCAACACTCCCATTCAGCCAGCTGACGTCCCAATCACCATCCTGCAGGGGAACGCCGACAATATCAGCACTGACGCCGAGGGTTGGAATTTCCAGCCACAGGTCGCTGTAAACCCGGTAATTCTTTTCAGCAGGTTGGGGTTCCAATACCGTCACCCGGTAAGGTGCAAAACCGGTATCCGGCAGTTCCACCCGGGAAACCCGCAGCGGAACCGATGCCTGGATGCCGTACACATCCACGGGAGACGCGGGGTCGTAGAAGCGCTCGTACGAAAGGGGATTATATGGAGACTGGGGATCGCTGTAATCTCCCGGCAGACTGGTCCACTCAACCGACGCAGTATTGATAATCTGCCCACCTGCGGGCATGCTGTCCACCCGCGCCTGGAATTCGATTATCGTGGAACCCGCAATATTGGAGAATACATCCCAGCGGACCATCAACTGCGGAGCCGCCGAATCAACCAGTTCCGTAGGCGCCTGCCCGCTGACAAATCGAAGCGAGCCGGGCACAGGTCAGACGATATGTTACCACCGAGCCGATCCGGGCTTCGGTTGGTGTAACGGTCTTGGATAATCCAAGGGACGGTTCCACGATGGTCACCGGGGGGGCAAAAGCAGGCAGGCTTCCGCCATTCCAAGTCCAGTCCGCCTGGTTATTCAAGGATACACCCCGCAGGTTTTCCACAGTATCCAGTACCACCACCTGATAGCGCACCGTCAGCAATTCATCCACCGTGCCATTGTTGGAAAGCCTGCCAAAGTCCAGCACCATCTTTCGTCCCGTATCAGCGGGGTTGGTGCTGCCCGCAGGTTCGGTGGAGATGGTGCGCGCCAACTGGCAAATTTGATCCAGCGGTACAGGGCTGGAAGACAGGCTGCCGGATCCACTGACCTCGCAATCCACGAATGCCAGGCCGCGGTCCAGGATATCGGTTAATACCACATTTTCCATTTCACCGGGGCGTACCGCCAAGGTCACCTGGTACTGCACCAGTTCGCCAATCGCAACATTCATGCCAGGCGTGACGGGTTGATTTGTTCCCAGGACCGTCTTGGTGCCCTCCGTATAAAGCACAATGGCATCATCATTATCGGATGCATCATTCTGATCATCATCCTGACCAATTGCCGTGAACACATTCACATGTTCACCCGGATAATTACCCGGCGGGATTGTAAAGACTGCCTCAAAGCTGCAGCTTGCCCCCACAGCCAGGACGGTTCCCACCTGGCAATCCGCATCCCCCGCCAGGGTTCCAAAAACGGAATCCACCAGGCTGGTCAGAGTCACATCCTCCTGCCCAATATTCTCCACCACAAACGTAAAGGTGACATCCCCGCCCGTCTCCGGGATGGTGGTCGGGCTGGCACTCTTTGTGACCTCAATCTCCGGCAGTACATCTTCGTATACCACGGTTTCATCGTCTGAATCGTCGTCGCTTGACCCGTCGTCATCCTCGCCCGTGGCGGTGGTCACATTGTAGTGCGGCACCAGGTCGTCCCCTTCCAGCCAGACCGTGATGGCGCAGCTGTAGCTCCCCCCCACCAGGATGGTCTGCGGTACCGCACAGCTCCCCTGTCCGTTCAGGTCGCCAAACACGCTGTCCACCAGGCTGGTCAGGGTCACGTCCTCCTGCCCAATGTTCTCCACCACGAACGTGAAGGTGACATCCCCGCCCGTCTCCGGGATGGTTGTCGGACTGGCACTCTTTGTGACTTCGATCTCCGGCAGTATGTCAGTAAATATAACCTCCGCATCATCCTCATCAGACACTGGATTCCCATATTGATCTTCACCCAAGGCAGTAAAGAGATTGAGGTGGGTATCGCCCGCATTGCCATTGATGGTGGTGGTATATGTGAATTCACAGGATCCTCCCACCCCAAGGATTGTGCCGACCTGGCAATCAGCATCTCCAGCAAGTGTGCCAAAGATACTGTCTGTCAGGCTGGTAATGGTTAGTGGAACCGTCCCGGTGTTTTGAACCTGGAAGGTAAATGTCACCAATCCGCCTGGTTCCGGGATACTGGTGGGATTGGCAGTCTTCACAACCGCGATTTCCGGAAGGACATCCGTATCTTCATCGCTGTCATTCCCGGGTTCTGGATCGTTGCATCAGGTGCAATGGTCGCCGTCACCGTATAAGTGATGGTGCCGCCAACTGGCAGGTCAACAACATCCGTGAAATTCCCGCTGCCGGTATAGGGATCGCACCCGGCTGCTCCTCCCGCTTCCACGCAGGTCCACGACCAGCCTGTGATCTGCATGGGGATGGTATCGGAAACCGTAGCTCCCAGAACGTTGGAAGGTCCGCCATTGCTCACCACAATCGTGTAGGTGATGGTGCCACCCGGCGGATAGGCTGTGGCGCCGTCATCCTTTGTCACGCCAAGATCAGCCACAGGGATGGGATAGATGATCACCACGTCATCATCATCTTCATCACTGCTGCCATTGCCGGGTGTGGAATCGGAATCGGGCTGATCAGCCGAATAAATTTCGGCATAGTTTTCATAATTTCCAGCAGGCAACACGACTGCGTCATACGTCAGGCTAACAGATGCACCTGCCGGAAGCGCATTGATGATCCAGCTTAATCCCAAGCCTGTTGGATCGCTATCATTCCGGAGATCGCCACCTGCAATGGTCCCAGAAACATAGCTGAACCCGCTGGGAACCACATCCAGTACCTGGATATTGGTGGCATCTGACGGTCCGTTATTTTCAATCACCAGGGTAAAGGTGACCGTCTCACCCACGAGAGGAACATAATTGGAGACCTGTTTATCCAATGACAGATCAATGTAAGGAATTGGTGTGGCAGTGTCCGTCGGGGTGGGGGTTGGTGTGGCAGTGTCCGTCGGGGTGGGTGTTGGTGTGGCGGTATCCGTCGGAGTGGGGGTTGGTGTGGCGGTATCCGTCGGAGTGGGTGTCGGTGTGGCAGTGTCCGTTGGAGTGGGTGTTGGTGTGGCGGTATCCGTCGGAGTGGGGGTCGGTGTGGCGGTGTCCGTCGGGGTGGGTGTCGGTGTGGCGGTATCCGTCGGAGTGGGGGTCGGTGTGGCGGTATCCGTCGGGGTCGGTGTCGGTGTGGCTGTGTCCGTCGGGGTGGGGGTCGGTGTGGCGGTGTCCGTCGGGGTTGGTGTCGGTGTGGCGGTATCCGTCGGAGTGGGGGTCGGTGTGGCGGTATCCGTCGGGGTCGGTGTCGGTGTGGCTGTGTCCGTCGGGGTGGGGGTCGG
>JAGVUS010000429.1 GCA_019136175.1 Chloroflexota bacterium
CCCCACCAGGTGAGGATGGCGTTCATGGTGGCACCGAGGAGCCAGGCACCGAGGAGGTACCAGACCTCGCGAGGTTCGTTGGCGCCCTGTTCGGGGGTAAAGAGGCGGGCGATGCCTGCGAAGTCAATGCCGCAGAAGGCAATGGCGAGGATGGTTGCCCAGGGGATGCCAAGGAACTTGAGATTGCCGAGGAGGTCCTTGAGGGCGTAATCGGTGGTGGAGTAATTGAACATCTCGAAGGCAATGAGGGCAGCGGAGATCATCAGCCCAAAGGCAAGGCCGGGGCGGATGCGGGAAGCGAGGCTGCGGAAGGGGGAAGAGGAATGGGAGGGAGAGAATTCCATGGGATACTCCTTTCTAGATGGGACAGGTAACCATATAATAGAACAAACATTCTAAATTGTCAAGAGGCAATTTCTGGGTTTTCATGGGAAAATTTATTTCCTGGCTGCTTTGGGTGTAGTTCTGATTGAATAGATTGAATATCAAATCAAAAAGGTCTATACTATTCATTGGTTTCATTGCTTCAGATCAGAAAGGCGGGCAGTTATGGATTCCTTTTTCCTTTTTCCACTGTTAACAATTGTTATGGCAGGTTCCGGATGGTTGTGGTTCCTGCTTGTCCTTTTGGGGCTTGCCTTGGTGGGATTGATCTGGTGGTTGTTCCGAACCTGCAAACGATGCAAAGAATTACCGGGTACCCCTCCCGCGGAGGAAATCCAACCACCTGTCATGGAGGAACGGATTTCTTCCGTCATCCAGGTTGTGCCCGATGACCTGAAATTGATTGAAGGGATTGGACCAAAGATTGAACAGTTATTGCATGCTGCGGGGATTCAAACATTTCAACAACTGGCAGATGCAAATGTGGATACCTTACGAAAGTTGATGCTGGATGCCAATTTGCGGATTGCAGATCCCACCACATGGCCTGAACAGGCTCGACTGGCAGCAGCCGGAGCCTGGGATCAGTTGAAAACTTTCCAGGAATCACTCAAAGGCGGCAGAAAAGTCGCCTGACCCATTGCTGTCCACCTGGTCTGGCAGCCAGGTGATGCTGATCAAAGCAGTATTGTCCGGGATGTGCCTGTACACTTCTGAAAGTGGAATACCGCATGCCCGGCAATAGATGGTAGCCAATGCCAATCCGTGTCCCACCAGGAGGATATGCTCACCTGGGTGGGTATGACTGATTTCATTAACAGCCTGGGTCATTCTTTCAGCAACTTCCCAAACCGATTCTCCTCCTGGCGCCCTTGCGTGGACAGGATCATTCCAATGATTGGGGAGGAAATGCGCCAGTTCCATTTCTACATCCTTCAACAACCGACCCTGCCAACTCCCCTGGTTAATTTCCCGTAACCGGGCATCGATATGGATGGGAATGTTCAGCCGGTTTGCCAGTTCTTGTGCCGTCTGGCGGGCGCGGATCAGGTCGCTGGTATAGATTGCAGTATAACCATTGACTGGCAGGCTGCTGGCAAGTTTTCTTGCCTGCTCCAACCCGGCGATATTTAAGGGGATATCAGCCTGACCCTGGTACCGCCCCTCACGATTCCAGTCTGTCTGTCCATGGCGGATCAGATCAAATCGGGTCATGGCAGGACGCCTGGAATGGCTTCCGCCATCCATTCCACATAGGGTGCAACTGGCTCAAAGCCCAATTTCCGGTAGCAGGCAATTGCAGGACTGTTCTCTGCATGTACGTTCAGACCAATCCGATCCACGGAATTTCGCAAGGATTGGCACAGGTAGGATGTCACAAGTGTTCCCAATCCCATTCCCCGACATTGGGGATGGGTCGTGATGTTTCCCAAAGCCGCCACACGGTAATGGGGGGAATACACATGGATACCCGCCACGCTGATTAAGCAATTTCCCTGCCAGATGCCATAATATTGTCCGGTTTCCAGCATGCGCGGGTCAAACCAGTTTTCAGGATAAGCAACAGCATACAATGCGGAAAGGGCGGGTAAATCTGAGATTTGAAGCTGCTGGACGGAAGGATCCATCTCAAGCAGACGATCTGAATGTGTCAGAATCATTTTCAAATGCTGACCATGGGAAACCAGGGAATAGTGTCCGGTAAATGCCTCCTCAAGACCGGGCGTCAGGTGGGCATAAAATCGGCGGGGTAAAATGGGCAGAAGTTGTTTAAGGAACTCTTTTTGCCCCGGATTTGTATTGTTGGATAGCAGGATGGGAAGATTTGTCCCTGTATAGATCAGCGCAAGGTTCTGAATCTCTTCATTACACTCGCAGGCATACCAGGAAGTGTATTTCCAGAAGAAGTCATCCAGGTCCCCCAATTCATAAATATGGATATCGGGGCAGGCAAGCAGAAATGTGGCGATTTTCTCGCGTCGGTGCAGGCAGATGGGCAGCATGCAGTCTAATCTTCGTTGTTGGCTGATCTTGTTTCGCGATCTGCCAGGCTGGCATCTGCAGCCTGGTTGAGGAGGGTTGCCAGCTGGCGGGCTTCAACCGGGGTGATTGAAATGATCACCTGATTTGCCTGGAGTAGTTTCTCATCATCCGGGCAATCTTCCTCAACTTCAATACAGATATTATCTTCGAATTCGACATCATCCTCGCAATAATAGACCTGGATTTTTAATGAGCCTTCCAGAAGATGAATAATCATTGTTCACCTCCGTAGTGGTTGGAAGAAGAAGGGTGTCTTTGTCGTTTTAAAAGCGCTTCCCGGGTGGCTGCCGGGTTGTCACTCAGGATGGCATCGCAGCCCAGCCGCAGGTAATATCCCAAGCGTTTGTCCGGGAGCGGATCCAGTGGACATACTGCCTGGTTGCGGGCATGTGCCAGGCGGACAAAAAAAGGATTCAAAAATAAGAACGGAAAAAATAAGCCAAGTAAACGCGGCTCCGGGTTGGGCAGAATGCCGGACATCGAGATTAAGCCAATGGGCATGTCCGGGGCAACCCGTTGTATATTTCGCAGCCGCTCAAGTGAAAAAGAGAGAATCATTGTCCGTTCCCGCACGCCCGCTTGCAATAGTTCACCAGCCAGGCGTTTGCAAATTTCCGGTTCCAGGAACCGGTCTGTTTTTAATTCCAATGCCAAGGCAACATTGCTGGGTAGCACAGCCGCAACTTCCTTCAGGGTTGGGATTGTTTCCGCTTCAAATCCTGCCCTTCCATAAAAAGCGGAGAGGGATTTCAATTCTACCAGGGTTTTTTCTGCCACTGCTCCGGAGCCGTTGGTCGTCCGGTCCACGCTGGCATCATGGATGCACATAAACGCACCATCACTGCTCAGGTGAAGGTCAGTCTCAAGGATGTCTGCGCCATCCTCAATGGCGCGTTGAAAAGCTGCCAGGGTATTTTCCGGACAGGCAACTCGGTTGCCGCGGTGAGCCATCAGGTATGGCTTGAATTTCCCCGGCAGATCGGGTAAAGCCGGGAAAGCCACGGGAAGCCTCCTTTGTTTATTGGGTGTTTATTGGGGTCTATCCGACAATGGAAATTGCGCCTTCAGGGCAGTCATCAATTGCAGTTTGAACGTCTGCTTCCAGGTGGGCGGGAACAATATCCACAATCACCTTGGCGATGCCGTCATCTCCAAGCTGGAAAACGTCGGGGGCGGTTGTTTCACACACGCCGCAGCCCATGCAGAGATCGGGGTCGACTTTTACTTTCATGGTACTCTCCGTGGGAAGATATGATATACGAAATTATAGACGCATTGGGGGCAATTCGTCAACGGAAGGCAGAAAAATTGGTCTGGTGAAATCGATACTGTGGGTGCTTAATCAAAATGCTTGTTCAACCTCTTTGATACAGGTACAATCAGGAAGGATCTGTCAGAGAGTGAGGTAATTATGGCACACCAACAAAGAGCAGAGGAAACCCGGGCAAAGATCCTGGAGGCTGCCGAAACCCTGTTCTGCCACGGCGGGTATGAATCGACATCGGTTGATGCCATTTGTCGCCAGGCAGGAGTAACCAAGGGAGCTTTCTACCATCACTTTCCTGGAAAACAAGCCCTGTTCCTGGAATTGATCCAGTACTGGCTCAGCCTGCTGGATGCCGGGTTCCAGCTGGCAAGGAGCAATGCTGGAAATGTACCGGAAGCGTTCAAACGGATGGGCAGAATGCTGGATGAGATATTTAACTCCACGCCAAGCAGGCTTCCACTGCTGCTGGAGTTTTACAACCAGGCAATTCGTGATCCTGTGATCTGGAATGCAACTGTGGAACCGTACCAGAAGTACCAGGAAAATTTTGCCGATATGATCCGTACCGGAATTGCCGAGGGAAGCATTGCTCCCATTGATCCTGAGCTTGGAGGAAGAATTGTGGTTGCCCTGGGGGCTGGTCTGGTGATCCAGGGATTGATGAATCCCCGGCAGGCAAATTGGGGTGAGGTTGCCAGGGAAGCCATCCAGCGGATGCTCTTGGGTTTCCAATCCAACCCGCAAACCCAAACCGGGCAGAGGGTGGAGCAAGCCTGATGATTCTGGACAAACTTTTTCAATCCATACAAAGCGATGCTCCCATCACGACTGTACTGATGGGAATTTACTGGACGGTGGTTGCCACGCCAAACGGAGCCGGAATGGCAGCCACATTTGGAAATTGCAAAGCGCACGGCGAAGAAAAAATTCGCGGTGTGGGTACTTTTGAAGGAATGAGTGCACGCACCCTGGCGGAATTTGCCTATTCCGAAAACCACCTGGAGGCAAGCCTGGGGATTGCCGCCTTGAATGCCCTCCTTTGTCCGGCGGGACCGGTGGGAGTGGAACTGAATGCATTCCACGTCCTTGCCGATTGGGGAAGAGAGAAACGGGTTGCCATGGTGGGACATTTTCCTTTTGCAGAAAAACTGAGGGCGCGGGTGGGGGAGTTGATGATCCTGGAAATCAATCCGGATGAAGGGGATTACCCTGCAGAAATGGCTGGGCAGATTATTCCTACAGCAAGTGTGGTGGCGATCACAGGAAGCACCCTCATTAACCATACCCTGGATAACTTATTGAAATTATGCAATCCGAATGCCAGGGTAATCATCATGGGACCCAGCACTCCGTTATCTCCGGTTTTGCTGGCTCATGGCGTTGATATAATTTCGGGCGTTCAAATAACGGACCTGGCATCCGTGATCAGAACAATTGGTCAGGGGGCAACCTTCCAACAGGTGGAAGGGGTTCGGTTGGTTACATTGGATGCGGAACATCACATTACCGGGAAAGCATGATGAAAACCAAAGCACAATATGCACAATCCATTGCAAGCATGCTTGGCGTCCAGACGGGTCAAATAAGTGCGGTCATTGACCTGCTGGATGAGGGGAGCACCATTCCATTTATCGCCAGGTATCGGAAGGAAAAGACAGGCAGTCTCGATGAAGAACAATTAAGGCGGGCTCAGGAGGCGATAGAGCGGTTGCGCACCCTGGATGAACGGCGGGATGCAATCCTGGCTTCCATTGAGGAACAGGGAAAGCTGACAGAGGATCTGCGCGCACAACTTGAAGCGGCAGAAATGCTTTCCACCCTGGAGGACCTGTATCAGCCGTATCGTCCAAAACGGCGGACCCGAGCCATGATTGCCCGCGAGCGAGGGCTGGAAGGTCTGGCTGAAATGATCCTGAAACAGCCGCGGGATGGCACCACACCGGAAGAGGCGGCACGCGATTATCTGACTGATGAAGTCCCGTCCGTGGAGGATGCCCTGGCTGGTGCCCGGGATATTGTTGCGGAAACCATTAGCGATCATGCCGAGGTTCGCGGACAGACGCGGCTGAAAGCTCTTCAATTTGGAGTGCTAACTGCTGAGAAAATTCCTGATTCTGATGATCCCCGGGCTGTTTATGAAGTGTATTATGCATTTGAATCCCGGGTGGACAGGCTCCGCCCTCACCAGGTGCTGGCAATGGATCGGGGCGAAACGGAAAAAATTCTGCGAGTAAAAATCTCGGTACCGGAACGGGATTGGCAAATTGCGGTGCTGGCATATTTCCGAGCGGATACACGGTCACCGTTCCATCCGCAATTTATCCTGGCAATGCAGGATGGTGCAGATCGTCTGCTCCTTCCCGCCATCGAGCGGGATGTCCGGCGGCAATTGACAGAAACGGCTCAATCCCACGCCATCCGGGTTTTTGCTTCCAATTTAAAAGCACTGCTACTGCAACCTCCGCTTGCCGGACAGGTTGTGCTGGGGATTGATCCCGGTTTTCGGACAGGCTGCAAGGTGGCGGTTGTGGATCCACAGGGAAAGCTGTTGGACACAGGGACAATCTATCCCCATGAGCCCCAAAACCGACTGGAGGAATCACTCAAGGTTTTAGCTGCATTGGTTGAAAAATACCATGTCACGCTCATAACGATTGGAAATGGAACTGCTTCGCGGGAAACGGAAGCCCTGGCAGCCCGGCTGATTCGGTCGCTTCCCCATGTCCGATATTTGATAGTAAATGAGGCGGGGGCAAGTGTTTATTCTGCCAGTCCGCTGGCAAGGGCGGAACTGCCGGGGTTGGATGTCAGCCTGCGGGGGGCGGTATCAATTGCCCGTCGCGCCCAGGACCCAATGGCTGAACTGGTAAAAATTGATCCCAAATCGATTGGTGTGGGGATGTACCAGCATGATGTGGATCAAACCCAACTGGGAAAAGCATTGGAATCTGTGGTTGAGGAAGTGGTGAACCGGGTGGGCGTGGACCTGAATTCAGCCTCACCTGCGCTGTTGACACACATTTCCGGGATCGGTCCGAAACTGGCGGAACGGATTGTCGCTTACCGGGATGAGCATGGCGTGTTTCGGAAGCGGGAGGATTTGCGCAAGGTAAGCGGTCTCGGTCCCAAGTCGTTTGAGCAATGTGCGGGTTTTCTCCGGATTCGAAATGGAGATCAGCCGCTGGACGCCAGTGCCATTCATCCCGAATCATACCCGGTCGCTGCGAGAGTGATGGACCTGGCGGGGTTTGATTTCCTGGCATCCATGGATGAGCGACAAAAACAGATCACCGAATTGTTGTCTGCAGGAAGCATGGCTGAACTGGCGGATATGGTGGGCTGTGGTGTGCCCACCCTCCAGGATATCCTGGAACAATTGGTGAGACCAGGTCGCGATCCGCGTTCCGATTTACCATTGCCAATCCTTCGATCGGATGTTTTAAAGATGGAAGACCTGGTGGTTGGGCTCCAGATGAAGGGCACCATCCGGAACGTTGTTGATTTTGGAGCGTTTGTGGATATTGGTGT
>JAGVUS010000024.1 GCA_019136175.1 Chloroflexota bacterium
ACCGGACATAAAGCAATGGCGCTGTACGTGGGGGATGGCACATATAGGAAATCGCCGAACATCCGGTTCCATGCTGATGTTGTGTATACCAATCATCCGCCAGCCGGGGCTTTCCGGGGATATGGAGTCCCACAAGGATATTGGCCCGTAGAACGTCACATGGAGAAAATTGCCCGGGCATTAAAAATGGATCCAATTGTTTTTCGGTTAAAGAATGCCATCAAGGAGGGGGAGCTTCATCCTTTCAGTACAGCATGGAGCGAAGGAAGAGAACCGCGCCCTGAAATCATCCAGACTGTTGGATTGGAAGAATGTGTATCACAGGGAAAGGCCGCAATTGGCTGGGATCATAAATTTGGAAACCCAACCTGGCATCACGTGCCGGGTAACCCGCACATGAGAAAAGGGGTTGGGATTGCAATGGTGATGCAGGGAACTGCAATTCCATATCTTGATATGGGTGGTGCCAGTATCAAACTGAACGATGACGGCTCTTTTAATTTATTGGTTGGTGCTACTGACCTGGGAACTGGATCGGATACAGTCCTTGCCCAGATGGCTGCCGAGGTGTTGGGTGTGCAGCTGGACGATATTATCACCTATTCATCTGACACCGACTTTACTCCATTCGACAAGGGAGCGTATGCATCCAGTACCACGTATATTTCTGGCGCGGCAGTCATAAAAGCAGCGGAACAGGTGGCCGAGCAATTACGGGAACGGGCAGCCATGATGTTTGCGGGTCGAGGTGTCCACGTTAATCCAACGAGTATTACGCTTGAAGACCGTCGGGCAGTCACTCCCGAGGGAGATTCAATATTCATCTGTGACATTGCTCTAGATTCATTGCATCATGAGCAACAGAAGCAGATTATGGGGGTGGCATCCTACATGTCTCCCGTATCTCCTCCGCCATTTGCCGCCCAGTTTGCTGAAGTGACTGTGGATATTGAGACTGGAAAAGTTGTTGTAGATCGGCTAATTATGGCGGTGGATGCAGGTGTGGTGGTCAACCCGCTAACGGCTTCCGGTCAGGTGGAGGGAGGGATGGCTCAGGCTTTGGGTTATGCCGTCTGTGAAGAAATGCGATATGACAAAGATGGGCGACCTTTGGAAACTGATTTGGTCGGTTACCACATTTTTAGAGCAAATGAGATGCCGGAAATGCAGACCATATTTGTTCAAACCTATGAACCATCCCATCCATTTGGTGTGAAAGCTGTTGCTGAAATTCCGATGGACGGGGTTGCCCCGGCAGTCGGCAATGCAATTTTTGATGCATGTGGTGCAGACCTGCACACTATTCCCGCGACGCCTTATCGTGTCTGGCGTGCCCTCAAGGATGCAATCCATGATTGATGCTGCCCCCTCCATTTTTAATGAAATCAGCAAACTTGAAAATTCTGGCGAGTCAGCAGCATTATGCGTAATTATTCAGACGCAGGGAGCTGTGCCTCGACGAGCTGGCGCGAAAATGCTCGTTTATGAGGATGGTCGATTTGTTGGAACAGTTGGTGGAGGGGAGTTGGAAAACCGTGTTCGAGCGGAGGCTAAAGATGCCATGGCGGATGGGCGACCAAGGAAAATCAGTTATTCCATGGTTGAACCGACCCGGGGGGACCCTGGGGTGTGCGGAGGTACGGCTGAAGTGTACATTGAACCCATATTACCGAAGATGGAATTACTCATTATCGGAGCCGGTCATGTAGGGGAAAAATTAGCACAACTGGCAAACTGGTTGGAATTTGATGTAATTGTTTCCGACGATCGGGTAGAATTGTGCACTCCTGAAGCCTGTCCAGGTGCATCCATCTACCTTCCAGTTCCGATGTGTGAAATTCCGAATCACATCAAAATCAACAACAGAACGATCATCGTGTTAACCACCCGGGGCTCGGATGTTGATATTGAAGGTTTACCTGATTTACTTAAATATCAATCCGGATATGTTGGGGTGATCGGCTCAAAGAGAAGATGGGCAATCACTCGAAAGGGTTTGTTAGAAAAGGGCGTACCGGAGGCTGTGGTGGATTCTATTCATTCACCCATTGGTTTGGAAATTCATGCTGAAACCCCGGAAGAAATAGCGGTCAGCATCATGGGGCAGATTATCATGGAGTGCAACCGTGCCTCTGGACAAAAAATGTGAGGTGAACGATGTGGAAGAGGTACATTACTGTTTCCAAGCTGGAAGAAGCAATTGAAATCAAAGCGGCAGAGGGCATGTCTGCAAGGATAGTGGCGGGCGCAACTGATTTAATGTTGGAGTTGGAAAAGGGCGGACACAAAGAGGTAAGCACCCTTGTAGACATATCAAGAGTAAATGGTTTAAATTCCATACACGTCGATGATGATGGCTGGATTCATTTGGGTCCCATGGTCACCCATAATTCCGTGATTGCATCCAGTATCCTGCGAAAATTTGCTGCCCCACTGGTGCAAGCCTGTTGGAGTGTTGGATCACCACAGATTCGAAATCGGGGGACGGTGGCGGGAAACCTTATCACTGCTTCTCCGGCGAATGATACGATTACACCCCTAATGGCGATGGGAGCCTATTTGGTCCTCACGTCGACCAACGGCAGCCGGATTGTAAGCCTTGATGAATTTTACACAGGAGTCCGCAAAACTCTACTTCAACCCCATGAAGTGTTAACAGACATTTATTTTCCTGCCATTCGGGAAAATCAAAAAGGAATTTTCATCAAGTATGCATTACGGAATGCTCAGGCAATCTCGCTTGTCAATATCGCAATGGTTATGGATTTTGAGAATGGTTTTATTCAAAATGCGAATATAACCCTTGGAGCGGTTGCTCCAACCATCATTCATGCAAGAGAAGCAGAGCGTTTGTTGATAGGTAAACAGATAAATGATTTGGTTATCCGGGAAGCGGCTGATCTTGTCCAAATGGCTGCAAAGCCAATTACAGATGTTCGTTCATCTGCTGAATATCGCAAAAAAATAGTTCGGGTTGTTGCCAAACGTGGACTGGAGGCGCTATCTTTACAGGAAACACCAACCATTCCAGAAAATCCGGTTTTATTGTCTACATCTGTTGATCCCGTTTGTCTACCAGAACAAATCGTTCATGCGCAAACAGAGAAAATTATCACCAAGATTAACGGAAAGAGTTATGAATTTTCATCGGGCTGGGATAAATCTCTTTTACGTTTATTAAGAGAGGACGCCGGGTTGATTGGCACCAAGGAGGGCTGCGCCGAAGGTGAATGTGGTGCCTGTACTGTTATTTTGGATGGATGTGCTGTGATGAGCTGCCTGGTTCCTGCGCCCAGGGCTTATCTTGCAGAAATTCAAACTATTGAGGGGGTGTCAACGGATGGGAAGTTGGATCCAGTGCAAACAGCATTCATGGAGGAAGGGGCGGTTCAGTGTGGCTACTGCACGCCGGGATTTATCATGTCTGCTCACAAATTGCTGGAGGAATACCCGACTCCATCCCAAGAACAGATTCTACAATCTCTTACTGGAAACTTGTGCCGTTGTACGGGTTATTATTCAATTATTTCTGCCGTCGAGAAGGCAGCCAAGGCAGTTCGGGAACCGGAGGTGTAATAATGGGCAAATATTATGGAAGTGGTGGACGGCAGGCTGAGCAGGAACGAAAATCAAGCGAACCGCATCCAGTGTGGCGTGGAATAGGTTTTTTAATCATTCTATTAACACCGGTACTTGGCTATAGCGCAGCTATGCTTTTGATATCCGAAAACACGAAACAGGGTTGGTTTAAAATCCCCGCTGATTTGATTTACCGGGGGGGGATAGACTTTCTGCCTAACGATCCGTTATTGTATGTGAAGGCAATTCTCACATTGGTGCTGATGTTCATCATTTACTTTTTGTTGCAACTCATAGCCATGATCCTTTACCGCCTGGTGGCTCCGCCACGATACGGACTATACGATGTGCCTTCGGTCTCCTACAAGGGAAAAAAACGAAGTCGTTGAAATTGTTGGAGTGGAAATCATGACTTACATTGGAAAATCCATTACCCGAATAGATGCTGTTGATAAGGTTCAGGGAAAAGCGTTGTATCCGGGTGATATTTCGCTTCCGAACCAGGCATACATGAAGGTATTATTTGCTAATCGGAATCATGCGCGTATAAAGTCCATAGATACGGCAGAAGCTGAATCGATTGATGGTGTCATTGCAATTTTCACAGCTAAAGATGTACCCGTCAATGAATATGGATTGGGCGTTCGCGATCAACCAGTTTTATGCGGTCCCGGCTCCAGCAAGCCCTATGCTGATCGGGTTCGTTTTGTTGGAGATCAGGTGGCAATTGTGATTGCTGAAAGTGAGCGCATTGCTGCCAAGGCGTGTAAATTGATCAAGGTGGATTATGAAGACCTCGCTGCCGTTTATGACCCACGAGAGGCGATGGGAGAATCCTCTGTTCTTTTACATCCAGATCGGGGATCGAATGTATTCAGTCGATATCGTATCCGAAAAGGGGATGTTGAGAAAGCCTTTGAAAAAGCATATGTAATTGTTGAATCGGATTATCACACGCCTGCCCAGGAACATGCTTACCTTCAACCAGAAGCTGGAATTTCTTATATCGACGAACAGGGGCGCGTTACGATTATTGTCGCTGGTCAATGGACACATGAGGATCAGGAGCAGGTTGCCCATGCTATAAATTTACCTCTGGAGAAAGTCAGAATCATCTATCCCGCTATTGGTGGCGCATTTGGAGGGCGGGAAGATATGTCTGTGCAGATTATTCTTGCCCTTGCCGCTTGGAAATTGGATCAGATGGGAACCCCCCGACCGGTCAAAGTAATTTGGAGCCGGGAAGAATCCATACTTGGTCATCACAAGCGTCACCCATTTTATATCCATTCCAAGTGGGGCGCATCTAGGGATGGGAAGCTTGTTGCAGCTGAAATTACATTAATTGCAGATGGTGGGGCTTACGTATATACATCTCCCAAAGTATTGGGAAACGCAACGGTTACATGTACGGGTCCATATGAAATCCCAAATGTAAAAACAGATTCATACGCCGTTTACACCAATAATATTCCAACAGGGGCGTTTCGGGGATTTGGGGGACCCCAGGCTGCATTTGCCGCAGAAATGCAGATGGAAAAACTTGCCAGTGCTCTGGCAATGGACCCTGTGGAATTCAGGATGCGCAACATTATTCATGAAGGCTCGATCTTGTCTGTAGGAACGCCGTTACCAAAAGGCGTCAGTATGCCGGAGGTTTTAAGAACCTGTGCCGAAAAAGCCGGTTGGGAACAAGGAGAGGGAGGTTGGCAACGTAAAGAAGTCCGGCTGCCAACTCCAGATAAGTCGCGAGTTTGCAGAGGAAGAGGAATTGCTGCTTCATTTAAAAATATTGGTTTTTCCTTTGGTGCGCCTGAACAGTGTACCGCCACCATTGAGCTTCGTGGAAATACGGAAATTGAAGAAGCGATTGTGTATCACTCTGGTGCGGATGTGGGACAGGGGGCGCACACGGTCTTTACCCAGGCGGCTGCAAGCCAATTAGGGATTCCGCTGGAGAAAGTACACCTCATTGCCTCGGACACAGGCTCCACGCCCCCTTCTGGCAGTACTTCGGCTTCCCGAATGACATTTATGGGGTTGAATTCCATCAAGGGCGCTGCTGTAATAGTTTTGGATAAATGGCATCAAGAGGAGAGACCTGCGATTGCTACGTACCAGTATCGCCCTCCAAAAACCACACCGATGGATCCGGAAACGGGGAAATCTGAACCAAATTTTGCTTATGGATATGTTGCCCAAGCTGTGGATGTTGAAGTTGATATGGAAACGGGGCAGATTGCCATACTGTCCGTCATCAGTGTGGACGATGTGGGGAAAGCGGTCAACCCACACCTTGTGCGTGGGCAAATTGAGGGAGGGGTTGTCCAGGCTGCGGGTTACGCAATTCTGGAAAATTTTGTTGAGAAGGAAGGCAAAGTTCAAACAAGTACATTATCCACATATTTAGTTCCAACGATTTTGGATATTCCAAAACACGTTGATTCTGTCATTCTGGAATATCCGGACCCGAACGGTCCTTGGGGTGCAAGGGGGATGGCTGAGATGCCCATGCTCCCATTTGCTCCGGCGGTGGTTGCAGCTGTACATGATGCGACAGGCACCTGGTTTAATGAGTTTCCACTGACTCCGGAAAAAGTATTGAGTGAACTCGATCAAGCGAACCTGAATGAATTGGACTAATTTGTTTAGAAACATCATTTGGATAATGGGAGGCGGTGATCTGGGCAGCGGAGTGGCAATACGCCTTATTCGCGCAGGTTTTCCGGTTGTTATCTCTGAACTGCCTGAACCGATGGCGGTTCGGAGAACGGTATCTTTCTCTGAGGCTATTTATGATGGATCAACCAGTGTTGAGGATATTACTGCCGTAAAAATATGTGACATAAAGGGAATTAATGAAGCATTATCCAATAACCTGATTCCTGTTTTAGTGGATCCTGACATGAAGTCCTGCTGTCAATTTAAACCCGACATACTGGTTGATGCGCGGATGACCAAATTGCCGCCAAAGTGGACGCATCCAGCAGCTCCTTTTGTGATTGGATTGGGACCAGGTTTTGATGCGGGGAAAAATTGTCATGCGGTCGTGGAAACAAATCGAGGACATTTTCTTGGGCGGGTATATTGGAACGGAACCGCTCAACCTGATACAGGTATACCAGGAAAGGTTCATCAGATGGACACAAACCGCGTTCTGAGGTCTCCAGCAAGTGGATTGTTATCCACAACAATCAATATCGGCGACTGGGTCGATGCCAATCAGGTTGTTGGACGTGTGAACGGACTTGATATCATTGCCCCT
>JAGVUS010000423.1 GCA_019136175.1 Chloroflexota bacterium
AACATCCTGACCTTTCTTGTCTGGGGCTGGGACAAGTTCCGCGCCCAGGCACAACAGTGGCTGGCACCGGAAAAATCATTGTTCTTTCTCATGATTGCGGAGGGCATTGGGAGCACTGGCAGGAATGGGATTGTTTCGCTGCAAGACGCATAAAACATTTTTCTGGCGCTGATTGGCATCAGCCTTGTGGTTCATGTGATGATTATTTTTTCATGTCTTCATCCGCCAGGAGGTGGAAGTTTACCTTATCCAGTTCTGGATTTGGTCTTTCCCCATCGTTCCATCCGCAAATATCCCGATCGACCAGCCAGACGAGGTGATACAAATTGATTGATGAAATCCACCTTAAGTAGTAGTATGATTTTATAGGGCACCCACATTGCAACACCTGAAATCACATAATTTTCATGAGAATACAGGAGGAACGCAATGAAAATGCAATTTCGCTTCATGATTATTGTTTTAATGCTCAGCCTTGTGATCTCGGCTTGCACAACAACTGCTCCCACGAACCCAGCCACCACCGAAGGTACAATTGTGATCCGTGCTGGCACGGGAGACGGTGGTGATGGTCTGACCCCTCATCAACAAATCATCATGAACTTTGAAGACTTGAACCCCAATGTGATTGTCCAACTCGAGCCCGTCTCCGGTAGAGATTACTATGCCCGCTTGCTCACCCAGCTGGCAGCCAAAGCTGCCCCAGATATCATCCAGATTGGTGATGATGCAGTACCTTCTTTCGTAACCAAAAATGCCTTCGTCCCCCTGGATACATATCTCAAGGACAGTAATTTTGATACCAGCATTTATCTGCCCGGACTTTTGGATCCGGGCAGAATTGATGGCAAGCAGTATCTCCTCCCCAAAGACTACTCACCGTTGGCTGTATATTACAACAAAAAGCTTTTTGATGCAGCTTCGGTCCCATATCCGGTTGATGGCTGGACCTGGGAGGATCTGCTCGCCACCGCCCAAAAGCTGACTCTGAAAGATGCTTCTGGTAACGTGACCCAGTGGGGGATCCAACTGCCGGCAGCGTGGACGACCGGTTTTGAATACTGGGTAGCCGCCGCTGGTGGTTCGTTGATCAGCGAGGATGGGAAAAGCTTTGTTGGTGCCATGGATTCCGCAGATGTTGTCCGCGCAGTTCAATTCTATGCCGACCTGTACAATAAATACCAGGTTGCTCCACAACCGGCGGATATGAATGCCTTCGGCGGGGGGAACAGTGAATTTGCCAACGGCAAAGCAGCAATGATGCTTTTTGGTCGATGGCCACAAGGTGGTTTCAAGACAAATCCCAATATTTCCCTGGGAGTGGTGGCTCCGCCAATGGATAAGGTGCGCGCCAATATCCTTTTCTGGGGTGGTTTTGGCATTGCTGCAACATCCAAAGAACCAGATACTGCCTTTAAATACCTGAGCTATGTTTCCGGTGAGCCTGGTGCCCAAGTGTGGAAGGATTGGGCGCTTCCGGCGGTCAGGAGTGTAGCTGAATCTTCCGGGTTATCCAATGACCCAATTGAAGGGGTATGGATTGGGGAACTGAACCACCTGGTGCCCCGTGCATACACCTTCACCCCTTACTGGAATGAGACAGCGGACCCTGCGCTGCGCAAGGTGCTCGAATCGGTCATCCTCGATCCAAACGCTGATGTGAAGGGATTGTTGACCCAAGCCGCCAAAGACGCCCAAGCAGCCCTGGATAAATTAGGAAAATAACACCCATCCATTGTTATCAAAGAGTGATATGTGTGCTGGCTACGCAGCACACATATCACTCCATATCCCCATGGATTGAATGATCAAGAACAAAGTTAGACATTGAAATCTCTCCACCGAAAAGAAGCGTTAAGTTTTTATATTGCCATCTCACCCTGGTTGGTGGGGTTTTTGCTGTTCACCGCCGGACCGATGGTGATCTCTCTTTTGACCAGCTTTACTGACTGGGACTTATTGACCGATCCATTGTGGGTGGGGCTGGACAATTATCGCAATCTGGCAACGGACCCGCTGTTCATTCAATCCATTAAGGTCACTCTGGCTTATACTGCGGCATATGTCCCCCTCGACCTGGCTGGCGGCTTACTCCTTGCGCTTCTGGTACGCCCGCAGTTCAGGGGAATTGGTGTCTTTCGCACCATTTTCTACCTGCCAACAGTTTTTTCTGGTGTAGCTTTTGTGGTGGTATGGCTTTGGATGCTCAATCCTAATGGCGGATTGATTAACCTGGCACTTGGTTGGTTTGGAATTGAAGGACCACGCTGGCTGCTTGATCCGAAATACTCCCTGTGGGCTTTGGTAATGATGAGTTTCTGGGGATGGGGGCGTTCAATGGCGCTCTATCTGGGCGGTATGCAGAGTATCCCTGGGGAGCTTTATGAGGCTGCAGCCATGGATGGCGCCGGTAGTGTCCGCCAGTTTTTCGCGGTCACCCTGCCGTTGCTTTCTCCCACCATCTTTTTCAACCTCGTACTGAGCGTGATTGCCACCTTCCAGTCCTTCACCAGCGCTTTTGTGGCAACAAATGGGGGTCCGCTTGATTCAACGCTTTTCCTGGTCTTATATATCTACCGTCAAGCCTTTGAGTTCTTCCACATGGGCTACGCTGCTGCCCTCGCCTGGGTATTGTTTGCCATTGTCCTGGTCTTAACCCTCCTGTTATTGCGCAGTCAGAAGTTTTGGGTGTTTTATCTCGGAGAGCGAAGTAAATGAAAACCCTCATAATTTCTTTTTTCAACCCAGACAATCAATGATATGAAAGAATATTCAACCCCCATTTTACAGCCCCGCGGATGGCAAAGATACTTGCACATCGGATTCCTCCTCACTGTAGCCATGATATTCCTGGCTCCCGCCCTATGGATGATCTCTTCCTCGCTCAAGCCCGATTATGAAATTTTTGCGACCCCACCCACCCTCTTACCAGTCAGCCCGCGCTGGCAAAATTATCCCGAGGCATTGACCTCCCTGCCTTTTGGTCGTTTTGCCATTAACACTTTGATTATCGCTCTCAGTACAATTATCGGACACCTTCTGTCTTGCTCGATTGTGGCATACGGTTTTGCCCGCTTGCAGGCTCCAGGCAAGGGTTTCTTTTTTGTCTTAATGCTCTCCACCCTCATGCTGCCATATCCGGTAACCATGGTGCCGCTCTTCATTATCTTTTCAAAATTGGGACTCATCAATAACTTTATTCCACTGATCCTGCCAGCATTCTTTGGCAATGCTTTCTATATTTTCTTGTTGCGCCAATCGTTCAAGCAAATCCCCGCCGACCTGGAAGATGCCGCCCGTATGGACGGAGCCACCACCTTCCAGGTGCTGCGAAATGTGATCTTACCGCTGTCCCGACCCGCGTTGGCAACTGTGGCAATTTTCACCTTCCAAGCTGCATGGAACGATTTTCTGGGTCCCCTAATTTTTCTGCACGATCAATCTCTTTACACACTGCAGCTTGGATTAAGTCTCTTTCGCGGTGCTTACAATGTGCAGTGGGCGTACCTGATGGCAGCTTCACTCGTGATAACATTACCTGTCATTGCAATCTTCTTCATCGCGCAAAAATCTTTCATTGAGGGAGTTGGTTTTACGGGTACAAAAATTTGATTTTGCTGGTGATTGTGGATACAACAATAACCGACAATTACTTCAAGCCCCTGTTGCAGGCAGACTTGCAGCAAGCTGGTGAAATACCGTTTTTTATTGTTCGATAGTTTGCCAGCTTTCTTTGAGGTGAGCTCGATATCAAATCCTTCCCGGCATTTCATCCAAATGTCAACCTGCTTCCCATGCGTAAAAGTGGAATATAATGACATCGGATCACTCTCAGTGCCCGCTGAAGTTGTTAAGAGGTATAACCGGCTGCATCCATGATCTCCCGATACCTCTCCTCAATGCACCGGGCTGGTTTGTAAGCCGCGATGATCTTATCCCACCGGTTTTGTTGGAGTCAGAGGTGAATCATTGAATATATATTACATCATCGTCAACATCCTGACCTTTCTTGCCTGGGGCTGGGACAAGTTCCGCGCCCAGGCACAACAGTGGCGAGTGCCGGAAAAATCGCTGGTTTTTCTCGTGATTGCCGGGGGTCCTTTGGGAGCGCTGGCAGGAATGGTGTTGTTTCGCCACAAGACGCGTAAAACTTTTTTCTGGCTGCTGGTTGGAATCAGCCTTGTTGCCCACGTGGTGATTTATTTATCCATGTCTTAATCCGACCAGGAGGTGGAAATTTGTCTCACCCAGTTCTGGATTTGATCTTCTCCCGTCGTTCCATCCGAAAATACACCGATCAACCAGTGGATCGGGAAGTATTGGTGGAGTTGTTACAGGCTGGCATGGCTGCCCCAAGTGCAATGAATTCCCGTCCCTGGGAATTTGCCATAGTTACCGACCCAGTTAAACTGGATGCATTGAGAAAGTCCCTGCCGTTTGGTAACTATCAAGCACCTGCTGCAATTATCCCCCTGTACAACCCCTTGATTGGCAGTAATCCCATCAGTGTGTCATTCTGGCAACAGGACCTCTCTGCAGCGGTTCAAAACATATTAATTACTGCATCCGGGATGGGCTTGGGGACTGTCTGGATTGGCGTCCATCCCATGCCCCCACTGGTTGGGGCGGTACGAAAGATTATCAAGGCACCGCGCTGGATCACTCCGCTGTGTGTCATTTATGTTGGACACCCGGATCAAACCAAGTCACCCCGCACACAGTACGAGGAGCGCAGGGTTCATTGGGATGAATATTAGAATGGTTTATTCGGCTTCTTCTGCCATTACATACAACTGGGGCACAAAGGTCTGATCAGTGATGGGGGGTCTGACATAACCGTGTTCTTCCTGCCGGGGTGGCAGGACGATGGGTTCCGGTGTCAAATCCTCGAATGGGATCAAGCTGAGAAGATGATGAATACAATTCAACCGGGCACACATCTTGTTGTCTGCATTGACCACGTACCAGGGAGCCTGCTTGATATCGGTATGGGCAAACATCTCGTCCTTGGCTTTGGAGTACTCCACCCAGCGTGAACGGGATTGCAGGTCCATTGGGCTCAATTTCCAACGCTTTGTCGGGTCATTGATCCGGTCTTGAAAACGTTTCTCCTGTTCCTTGTCGCTGACCGAGAACCAGTATTTGATCAGAATAATGCCCGACCGCACCAGCATCCGCTCAAACTCCGGTACCGAGCGTAGGAATTCGCTATATTCATCGTCCGTACAGAATCCCATCACGCGCTCCACGCCTGCACGGTTGTACCAGCTGCGGTCAAACAGGACGATTTCTCCTCCAGCAGGAAGGTGGGCAACATAGCGCTGAAAATACCATTGTGTTTTTTCCCGTTCGGTTGGTGTGGGTAATGCCACAACCCGGCAGACGCGCGGGTTCAGGCTCTCGGTGATGCGCTTGATGACCCCACCCTTCCCGGCAGCATCTCTGCCTTCGAACAAGACAATTACCTTCAAGCCTTTAAACCTTACCCATTCCTGCAGCTTCACCAACTCAATTTGCAATGCGCGCAGTTCATCAAGGTATGTTTTCTTTGTTATTTCCACCCTCCCATCCAAGGCAGCCGCTGGTTTTGATTTCTCAACATTCACTGTTTTTTTTGTTTTTTCACCGGATGAATTCTTGGGTTCCTGCTTCTTTTTGGACATCTTACCTCCACACCCAGCAAGTCTTCAATTGTTGGAAAAACCACAAAATCAATACACATCGCCTGCATTCATTATAGTAACAATTACAAAATGGGGTTAAAAAAATAGGAATTCCATGGGAATTTACATTTGTTTGCATTTGAATAGAGAGGAACGCAATCGGTTGCTTTCCAAAACTATTTCCGCAAAGCTTACACAAGACCCCAAAGCCTCTCGTAAAATTTCACCTGTCTGGATATACTAAAAAACAGCATGACAAAAAAGAGGAAAACTTCCATTCAAAACATTGTTGTCATTGGTTCAGGCATGGGCGGACTGACCGCTGCAGCAGTGCTTGCCAAAGCAGGTTACCAGGTCACCGTCCTGGAAGCCCAGGTCTATCCGGGCGGTTGTGCCGGGACATTCTTCCACAAGGGGTACCGGTTCGATGCAGGTGCAACACTGGCAGGTGGATTCTACCCGGACGGTCCCATGGATTTGGTTGCCCATGAGACAGGCGTGAAGGATTGGCATGTCCACCCGGTCAATCGAACCATGCTGATCCACCTGCCGGATGGATCCATCGTCACAAGGTATGCAGATGAAACCCGCTGGGAGGAACATCGGGCTGCCTTTGGCGATTCCAGCCTCAAATTCTTCCAGTGGCAGGAAAAAACAGCCAACCAGGTTTGGAACCTTGCCCTCCGCTTGCCGCCCTGGCTGCCAGAGACCCCTGGAGAAACGGGGCAACTGCTGATGACAGGACTGGACTGGATGTGGGCACGTGGTGAACGTAATTTTTCGCCCTCCCTCATACCGGACGCCATTCGCCCGCTGACACATCATCTGCAAAACCTTCCGGATAACCTCAAAGATTTTGTTGATGCCCAGCTTCTCATCTCCGCACAGGTCACCAGTGACAGGGCAAATGCCTTATACGGTGCAGCAGCCCTGGACTTGCCCCGCCGGGGCGTGGTCCATGTGGAAGGCGGCATGGGTGCCCTTGCAGAAACATTGGTACAGGCAGTTATTCAAAATGGCGGCAGGGTCATTTACCGCCAGGAAGCCACCCGCATCCGCATTGAACAAGGAAAGCCGGTTGCAGTGGAAACAGGGAAAGGCAATGACTACCCGGCAAACCTGGTCATTTCCAATCTAACCCCCT
>JAGVUS010000381.1 GCA_019136175.1 Chloroflexota bacterium
AGGCGAATCGGGATGGCGGCAAATGCTGCCAGTGCCAGGTTGGAAAGTGGACCGGCGACAGCAGTCCACATCAATGCGGCGGGAGACTTGCGGTTCAATGCGTACACATTGACAGGCACGGGTTTTGCCCAGCCAAATCCGGCAAAGATCAGCATCAGCGATCCGATAATATCCAGATGCCGAAGGGGATTGAGCGTCAGGCGACCATACTGGCGGGGGGTATCATCCCCAAGGTGATCGGCTGTCCAGGCATGGGCAAATTCATGCACCGGCAGCGCAATAAATAGAGCAATCAAGTTGGCAATCAAAAAAGGGAGATCAAAACCCAGCATAAAAAAGATTATAACACGGGTGGTATAATCCCATCGTGCTGCCCGATTTTTCCATTGGTGATGTACTGCGTTTACGAAAACCCCACCCCTGTGGAAGCTTTGAATGGAAGGTTTTCCGGCTGGGGGCGGATATCGGGTTGGAGTGCTGTCAGTGCGGGCGGCGTGTTCTGCTCACCCGGCGGGACCTGGCTCGCCGGTTAAAATTTGTAGTATCCAGGGAATCTACAGACACGGATCATGCATTAAATTGATTGGGTATTCATCCTGGATACATTGGTAATGCCAGATTCAAGGTATAATTTTTCATATGCCCATCCTGGATTCTCATACACTGGAATTTTTCAGCCGCAGCCCGGAACAAACCCGCCGCCTGGGCATGCGCCTGGGTGCGTTCCTTCAGGTTTCGGATTGTGTTTGCCTGACTGGAGATCTTGGCAGTGGCAAAACCACCCTGGTGCAGGGAATATCCCAGGGGTGGGGCAGCCTGGATCCGGTATCCAGCCCGACATTTGTGCTGGTGAACCAGTATCGCCGACCAGCGGGGGAAAGCCTGTACCATATGGATGCATACCGGATTGCCAATGCCCTGGAGGCAGAGGATTTGGACCTGGACCTCATGTTGGGGCAGGGCGCGCTGGTGATTGAGTGGGCGGAACGAATCCTGCCGGCACTTCCCCGGGAACGATTGGTCATCCAGATGCGATGGGTGGCGGATGAGCAACGGGGAATGGTGCTTACACCATATGGTGAACGCTACAAGTCGCTGCTGGATGCCATCCGGCAACGCATGATTGGAGTATAACCATGCTGCTGGCTGTTGATACCTCCACACAATGGGTTGGCATTGCGTTGTATGATTCTGACCGGGTGGTTGCCGAACTTGCCTGGCAGACCCGTTTTCACCATACTGTGGAACTGGCTCCGGCTGTCCAGGATCTGATGCAACGCAGTGGAATAAAACCTGCCGAGTTAAAAGCACTGGCGGTTGCCCTGGGACCCGGTTCATTCACCAGCCTGCGAATTGGCATGGCACTGGTGAAGGGAATGGCTCTGGCATTGAAAATCCCGGTGGTGGGCATCCCCACCCTGGATGTTGTGGCTGCTGCGCAACCATTACAGGAATTGCCAATGGCAGCCATCCTGCAGGCGGGCAGGGGCAGGCTGGCAGTTGGCTGGTATCATGCAGAAAAACGTGGTTGGAAATTACAGGGTGAAGCTGCTTTGATGAACATTGAGGATCTCTCCCGCGCCATTGAAAAGCCCACCCTTGTGTGCGGAGAAATTACCGAGGCGGAACGACAAACCCTGGGAAAAAGGCGCAAAACCGTCCTGATGACCAGCCCGGCACACTCCACCAGGCGACCCGGTTTCCTGGCAGAACTGGCATGGAAGCGCTGGCAAAATGGGCACGCAGATGATCCCGCTTTGCTTGCCCCCATTTACCTTCGCGTGGCGGATCCCATCCCCGAGTAGAAAACGAGAATAAAACTGTGGATGTTTTGATTCGCCCCATGAAGCTGGAGGATATCAGCCAGGTACACGAGATTGATGTACAATCCTTCTCCCTGCCCTGGCCGGAGCGATCCTTCCGCTATGAGTTAACCGAAAATCAAACCTCGCGCTTATGGGTGGCGGAGGTCGGCGATCCGGGTGATGCCCGGATTGTTGCCATGATGGTCCTGTGGCTGATTCTGGATGAAGCCCATATAGGAACCATCGCGGTTCACTCGGATTACCGAAGGATGGGAATCGGGCGGAAATTGCTTGCCCATGCACTTCTTCATGCAGTGGATGAGGGAGTGGCGAGTGTGTTTCTCGAAGTGCGTCGCAGCAATCACACTGCGCAATCACTGTATGCGCAATTTGGATTTACCCTGGATGGCATCCGCCCCCGGTATTACCAGGACACAGGGGAGGACGCCCTTTTGCTCAGCCTCTCCGGGCTGCAGGAGGCTCCCACCCGGGCAAATTTATTAAAAATATTGCTCTCCCAATCCGGAGAGCAGGCTTTGATGGGAGGTTAATTCATGGACTCGGCGACCATTCTTGCTGAAATATCCAGGCAGGTGATTGTATGTGAGAAATGTGCCTTGCACTTCTCGCGGAAAAAAGGAGTACCTGGTGAAGGTCCCAACCGTGTGACAGTAATGTTTATCGGCGAAGGTCCTGGTTTTTATGAAAACGAGCAAGGGCGTCCTTTTGTGGGACAGGCAGGCAAGCTGCTGGATGAACTGCTTGCCAAAGCCGGTCTCAAACGCGAGGAAGTCTTTATCACCAACGTAGTCAAGTGCCGTCCACCTGGGAATCGTGATCCTCTGCCGGAGGAACTGGCAGCCTGCAGCAGTTACCTGGATGCACAAATTGAAGCATTGCAGCCACTTGTGATTGTTACACTGGGCAGGTACTCGATGGCAAAATTCATGCCCAATGCCAAGATCAGCAACACGCATGGACAGGCTGTGTGGGTGAATGGCAAACTGGTGGTGGCAATGTATCATCCTGCCGCTGCACTGCACCAGCCGTCCATCCGACCCCAGCTGGAGGCGGATTTTGCCAGGCTGCCTGAATTCATCAAAATGGCAAAAGCAGATTTACATCTCCATTCTGGAATGAACGAGAAACCGGCTGAACCTGAGGAAAAGGAACCACCGAAGGATCAACCAACCCAGCTAAGCCTGTTCTAAGTCAACCCATCATTTCAAACATAGAAAGTCACAAAAGATTTATGGATTTTCAAATCGAGTTAACCAATAAATTTCAGAATCATTCCGCCCGCGTTGTGATTTTGGGCTTGGGTTATGTTGGATTGCCACTGGCGGTTGTCTTTGCGGATGCCGGGTACACGGTCATCGGTGTGGATCCAATCCGCGAGAAAGTGGATGCAATCCAACAGGGGAAAAGTTACATTGCTGATGTACCATCCGAGCAGGTAGCCCGCCTGGTCAAAGAAGGAAAACTTTCAGCTACAGTTGATTTTTCTGTGATTCGGGATGCGGATGCTGTCAGCATCTGTGTGCCCACCCCACTTCTAAAAACTGGGGATCCGGATCTTTCATTTATTGTTTCTGCCCGGGATTCTGTTGCAAAATATATGCATCCGGGAATGGTGATCATCCTGGAATCCAGTACGTATCCGGGCACCACCCGTGAACTGGTTTTGCCAAAACTAGTGGAAGCCAGCGGTCTAGTTGTGGGAAAGGATTTCTTCCTGGCGTTCTCACCGGAACGAGTGGACCCGGGGCGGGAGGATTGGACGACTGTAAATACGCCGCGCGTGGTGGGGGGAATCACGCCCGCCTGCGGTGTGGTTGCTGCTGAGCTTTACTCACATGCCTTGAAGACAGTCATCCCGGTCTCCTCGGTGGAAGTGGCGGAAATGGCGAAACTGCTGGAAAATACCTTCCGATTAATTAACATTGGACTGGTGAATGAACTGGCGATCATGTGCAACCGGCTGGGAGTGGACGTCTGGGAGGTGATTGATGCCGCTGCCACCAAGCCGTTTGGATTTATGAAATTCACACCAGGTCCAGGATTGGGCGGTCATTGCATCCCGATTGACCCTTTGTACCTTTCCTGGAAGCTGCGCTCGTTGAATTACACCGCCAAATTTATTGAACTGGCATCCGAGATCAACACCAATATGCCCCGATTTGTTGTTGGCAAGGTGCAGGATGCCCTTAATGATCAGAGGAAACCACTCAAAGGCAGCCGTATCCTGGTGTTGGGGGCGGCGTATAAACCTGACATTGATGATTTACGCGAATCCCCTGCCATTGACGTGATTGGATTGTTGAAGCAAAAAGGCGCGGATGTCCAGTACCATGATCCATACATACCAGCCATCGATCACGATGCCATCAGTCTGCAATCGGTGCCGGATTTGATGGAATCAGTCCGCCACGCGGATTGTGTTGTGATTGTTACCAACCATGCAAATTATGATTATCCGTCAATCCTGGAATCAGCTGCGTTGGTTGTGGACACCCGCAATGCAATGGGAACCCTGGGGAGGAATCATCCGAAAGTGGTGAGGTTGTAATGCAGCGCATCCTTGTCACTGGAGCAGCAGGATTTATCGGACAAAAGGTCAGTGAATTCCTGTTGAACGATGGGATTGAGGTTATTGGGGTTGATAACCTTTGCGAAACCTACGATGTCCGCTTGAAAGAATGGCGTTTAAGCCAGTTGGAAAACCAACCCGGTTTTTACTTTCGCCGCGTGGATATCTGTGATTCAGATATGCTACGCGAAGCCTTTAATGAATCAACTCCACTGGATGGAGTGATCCACCTGGCGGCGCGGGCGGGAGTTCGCCAATCACTGGAAAATCCGGCAGCATTTATTCAGACGAATATCACGGGTACTATGAATTTATTGGAATGCTGCCGCCAGTTTGAGGTGCCCAAGTTTGTACTGGCATCCACCTCCTCCATTTATGGCGCAAATGCGCCTTTACCTACTCCTGAAACAGCAGATAGCAGCCATCCACTCCAACCGTATGCTGCAAGCAAGAAGGCTGCCGAAGTTCTCTGTCACAGTTACCACCATAATTACGGGTTGGATGTAACTGTCTTTCGCTACTTCACGGTGTATGGTCCGGCAGCCAGACCGGATATGGCAATGTTCCGTTTTACCCAATGGATTGCAGAAGACCGTCCTCTCAGGTTAAATGGAGATGGTACCCAGTCGCGTGGATTCACTTATGTTGATGATATCGCCCGCGGAACGATCCTTGGATTAAAACCGTTGGGGTATGATGTCATTAATCTGGGTGGTCATGAAGAACTCCGCATGTTGGACCTGATCCACATGATGGAATCACTTTTGCAGAAAAAAGCTCGAATTGTGACCCTGCCGTTCAACCAAGCGGATATGCGCACCAACCTGGCGGATATCACCCGGGCGCGGCAAGCGTTGGGATGGGAGCCTTTGGTTTCCGTGCAGGAAGGTGTACGGAATCTCGTGGAGTGGTATTTGAGAGAACGGGCGTGGACAAGCCTGGTGCGAACCGAATGAATTTGATTCAAACCCTGCGAAATTGGATCCAGGATCGGTTGCTGCGCCAGGTGGTGCGTAATTCATCCTACCTGTTTGTCAGCAATGCCATCAGTGCCGTCTTGAGCATAGTCACAGCGAACCTGTTGGGGGTTGCCGGGTTTGGGGTGCTGGGGATTGTGATTGGATTCTGTTCCAATGTCAACAGGTTGTTATCCTTCCGCATGGGTGATCTGGTTGTAAAATACATGGGAGAGGCAATGGCGCAGGAGCAACCTCGGCGGGCTGCTGCCGTGGTCAAGGCAGCCATGCTGGTGGAATCCGTCACATCTTTGATTGCATATGGTGTGCTGGTGTTGCTGGCACCGCTTGGCGCGTTGTATATTGTAAAGGATCCCACCACTGAACCGCTGATTATGTTGTACGGGCTTTCGCTGCTGGCAAATTTTTCCACAGAAACTGCCACCGGCGTCCTCCAGGTGACCAATCATTATCGCAGCCAGGCGTTGATCAACCTGATCCAAAGCCTGGTGACGGCAGGCTTGATCATCTGGGCATATGTCACCCATGCTGGTTTGCTGGCTGTGCTGGTTGCTTACCTTGTTGGAAAAATGATCATCGGGCTGGGACCGATTGCCGTATCCCTGTACTGGCTGCCCAGGGTGTTGGGTAGGGGATGGTGGAAGGCTCCGTTTTCTCTTTTGCCTGCAAGGCGTGAGCTGGCAGGATTTGCAATCAGCACCAATTTCAGCGGGACAATCAACGTCATTGCCCGTGATAGCGAAGTGTTGTGGGTGGGTTATTTCTTCAGCCCACTCGAGGCTGGCTATTATAAAACTGCATTGGCAATCATCAACCTGGTCATCATGCCGATCACGCCGTTTATCAGTACTACGTACCCGGAAATCACCCGCTATGTAGCGAGGGGGGTATGGACACGCTTGCGCCGGTTGCTGGGGCAGGTGACTGCAATTGCTGGAAGCTGGACGATCCTTGTGGCAATTGGTTTGCTGCTGTTTGGGGATGTAATCCTCTTTTCCGCCTGGCAACCGATCTTTGGCAGGGTCATTCAAATCTACCCGGAGGAATTCCTGCCTGCTCTTCCCATCCTCTTTATCCTATTAATTGGGTTTGGAACAGCGAACACATTATTCTGGAACCGCCCTCTACTGCTTGCGTTCGGTAAACCAGGCTACCCTCTAAAAATTGCATTTTGGACGATGGCAGCCAAGGTGGCATTGGCATTCTGGTTGGTTCCCCGGTTTGGCTACTGGATGGAAGCCGTCTTGTTATCAGCGTATTTTGTGATTTCTGTTGGATTGATTGTCTGGGAGGGGATGCGGGAAATTCGAAAAGCAGAAAAATGCCGTAGAGAGGAGATGCCAAGTTGCGCATAGCCTGCATTGCGTCATCTGGAATTCCTTCCAACGCGGCACACTCCATCCAGGTGGTGAAGATGTGT
>JAGVUS010000322.1 GCA_019136175.1 Chloroflexota bacterium
TTGGGATGGAAAAAGCTGCCCGGGTCATTGAAATTGGTTGCGGTACAGGTGCCATTCTATCAGACATTCTGGACTCCAATCCCTCCGGGGTATACGGGCTGGATATTTCTGCAGAAAATTTACACCTTGCCTCAGAAACCTCCAGCGGGTGCCACCTGACCCATGGAGATGCCCTGAACCTGCCTTTTGAATCGGGAACTTTTGACCTGGTACTCTGTCATTATTTTCTTCTCTGGGTGAGCTATCCGGGTAGAGGATTGGCAGAGATGAGGCGAATCACCCGCCCCGGTGGATACGTGATTGCACTTGCAGAACCGGATTATGGCGGCAGAATTGATTTTCCTTCTCCATTGGACGAACTTGGGATTCTCCAAACCCGGTCCCTGACCAACCAGGGAGCTGATGTCCACATGGGCAGAAAGCTATCCGGTTTGTTTTCATCTGCCGGATTGGTTGAAATCCAGGCTGGTGTGTTGGGAAATTATTGGAGTGAACCCCCTGGCGAACAGGATCGGAAACTGGAGTGGGATGTCCTGGTTGACGATATCCTTGAGTACAAACCGGGCATGGATTTAACAGATTACCAGCTTATTGAAGAATCGGCTTGGGATCACGGCAACCGGGTGTTGTTTGTGCCCACTTTCTATGCCTGGGGAAAAGTTCCTTGAAATCCCATCATGAGACTTGGCAACCGGGAAATTGTGAAGTATAATCTGGGTCGTTAAGTATCGGGGCGTGGCGCAGTCCGGCTAGCGCGCTTGCATGGGGTGCAAGAGGTCGAAGGTTCAAATCCTTTCGCCCCGACTCACAGGAAAACCGCTGATGCAGCGGTTTTTGTTTGTAAAAAAAGCCTTCTGGTATAATTATTGACATGAATACTCCAAAATACACCCGAAGGGACTTCCTGAAACTGGCTGGGCTTAGCCTGGGCGCACTTGCTTTCCGCCCCTTCCTCGGTTGGGGGGAAGATCTTGAGGAGGCCGACCTGGTGCGGATCGCGACCACATCCATCAGCGTTTACAGCCAGCCCTGGGATGAGTCCCAAATCAGGTTTCAACGCTACCGGGATGACCTTGTGCATGTATATGAGGAGGTTGTATCCGAGCATGGCCCCTCCTGGAACCCGGTCTGGTACCGGGTCTGGGGAGGATACATCCATTCTGCCTATACACAGCGTGTGAAAACCAGACTCAATCCAATTCTAGACACATTTTCTGCTGGTCCGCGTGTTGCGGAAGTGACGGTTCCTTATACCCAGGCACTGCGCAACCGGGCTGCCCTCGGCTGGGAACCAATCTACCGGCTGTATTATGGTTCCATGCATTGGGTTACCGCCCTGGAAAAAGGACCGGACGGGCTGCCGTGGTACCGCCTTAAAGATGAGTTGCTGAAAATCGACTATCATGTCCCGGCTGCTTATTTACGTTTGTTGGATGATGAGGAATTTGCTCCCATCTCGCCAGAGATAAATCCATCCCAAAAATGGATTCACGTCTCCCTGGCAAGACAAACCCTGACAGCCTACCAGGAAGACAGGGTCATCCTTGAAACCAAAGTTTCAACCGGGATCCCCCGAAAAAACCTGCCACCCGGCGCAATTCCAACAGACACCCCAACCGGGCAATTTCATGTGGAAATCAAGCTTCCATCCAAGCATATGGGGGATGGACGAATTACCAGTGATCCGGAGGCATACGAACTTCCAGGTGTTCCCTGGGTTTGTTTCTTTGAACCAAATACCGGGGTTGCTTTACACGGCACATATTGGCACAACAATTATGGCTTGCAGATGAGCCACGGTTGCGTCAATCTTAAAAATGAAGATGCCAGGTTTCTATATCGATGGACGACACCGGTTGCAGAAGCTTCCAGCCGTTCAACCAACGGGTATGGAACCCTGGTGATTGTGGAATAACGCTGGCGGTGGACAGCCAACAAATTCCATGAAAACCCGGTTTCCCAGCAGCCAGCCCCTGCGCGTCAGGCGGAGATGGCGACCATCCATTGGGACCCACTCCAACAGCCCTTCCTGAATAAGTTTTTGGATTTGGCGAGGGAATGCCTCCTCAAGGGAAATGCCAAACCGGTCAATAAATTCACCTTCGTCAACCCCCTCGTGGGTCATCCTGAGCCCCATCATCATCATTTCTTCAGCCTGTTCCCAACGGCTGATTGCCTTCAACTCCACAGTAGCAGAACTGCCCGGAGTTGTTTGAGGTCCCCCTGCTTGCATTTTTTGTATGTAAGCTCCAATCTGGCTGGCATTCACTGTTCGAATCCCATCCAGGTATCCGTGCGCACCCGCCCCAAGACCAAAATATGGCTGCAAACGCCAATACTGCATGTTGTGCCGGCATTGCATCCAACCCCGGATTGGATCGAGAAGCGCCCAGTTGGAAATTTCATACGAGCGAAAACCAGCTTTTTCCAATCGCTCCGCCGCCCATTCATACATATCCGCACCAGCGTCCGGGTCAGGAGCTTCCACCAATCCCCGTTTCAACCATTTCCCCAATGGAGTTTCATCCTCGATGGTTAATCCATAAAAGGAGACATGTTCCGGCTGCAAGGAGATTGTGTATTCCACTGTGTTTTGCCACTGCCGTATGGTCTGCCCGGGTAATCCAAAGATGAGATCCAGGCTGAGATGATCAAACCCTGCTGACCGTGCCTGTGATACCGACTTTTGGATTGCGTACACATCATGGATCCGCCCAAGAAAAACCAGCTCTTCGGGATTGGCAGACTGCATGCCAATACTCAAACGGTTAATCCCTATCCTTCGCATGCCATCCAATGATTCCAATGTGACTGTCCCCGGATTGGCTTCCGCACTGATTTCCGCACCCGGGAGTACCTGAAAAACATTTTGTATCGTGGTAAGGATTTTCTGGAATTGGTTCAGGGACAATACAGAGGGAGTACCTCCGCCAAAATAAATGGTGTGAACAGGCAGCCCATCCCCCCCAACCTGAACTATTTCTTTGCAAAGCGCATCCACATAGGCAGGCAGGAACGCTTCCATCCCTGCATAAGTGACAAAATCACAATAATGGCACCGTTTTTGGCAAAAGGGTATATGAATGTAAATGCTGTATAGTGGGTCCACCATAAATCGAAGGATATCACACCTGGCGGGTGCGTGCAAACCTGCTGCTCTTGACGAAAAAATCATTATGGTATAATACCGGAGCCGGGGAATTTGCCCCGGTCCTTTCAAAATTGCCTATGAGTACACCCAATACAACCTCCTCAAAAAAATGTCCCACCTGCGGTTCGCCGGTAAGTGAGAACGCCACCCGCTGCCTGGTTTGCGGTCGCACGCTCGCTCCCACTCCAACCGCCAAAGCCGAGAAATCTTCCGGAGTCACAACCCCCCGGCTGCCGAGGCTTACCCTATCATTGCCGATTGCAATTGGTCTTGTCATCCTCCTCATCGCCATTGGAGCAGGTACTGTGTACGGTGTGTTAAGTGGAACCGGGCGGGTACTTGAACCTACCCAGACTCCCACGGTCACCATCACTCCCACGCTGACTTTAACCCCCACCGCAACTCTGACCGGCACTCCTGTTCCCACAGCCACACCGGAACCGCCCATCGAATATACCGTGAAAGCCAATGATTCCTGCATTACCATTGCTGTGGCATTTGATGTATCTGTGGCAAGCATTATTGTAGCTAACAATCTCGATGCTCAATGCACCACACTGCGGATTGGTCAAACCCTGCTGATTCCCCGCCCCACACCAACGGTCACGCCTTTACCCACGTCCACATTAGGTGCCGCGGAAGCAACTGAGGCTGCCTGCACAAAAATCAGCTACACGGTTACCTCCAACGACACCCTCAGTTCCATTGCCGCCAACTATGCCGTCCCGGTGTCTGCAATCAAGGAATACAATGGCATGACCAGCGACATCGTTTATGAAGGTCAAAACCTGGTCATTCCGCTTTGCCAGCGGCTCCCCACCCCCGGACCAACTCCCACGCCCACCCCACCCCCGCCCTACGCAGCTCCGAACCTGCTTCAACCTGCTGATGGCTCCGCATTCACAGGTGCCGATGAGGTTGTAGCCCTCCAGTGGGCAGCAGTTGGTACACTGCGCGAGAATGAAGCTTACGCTGTTACCATCGAAGATGTCACCAACGGCAACCGGAAACTGGTGGAATATGTGAACGACACCAAGTACACAGTCCCAACCAGTTTTCGACCCAACGACACCATCCCGCACATTCTGCGGTGGTATGTAGTCACTGTTCGGCAAATCGGTTCCAGCAAGGACGGTCAACCCATCTACGAACCCGCTGGTGCAATCAGTATTCCCAGGGTCTTCACCTGGTGGAGTTCCGCCAGTCCAACCCAGTCACCATAGGAATGTTGCAGTAAAATCAAAAACGCACCTGAAAATCAGGTGCGTTTTTTGAATCAGGTCAGTAATTACAGGCTGGATTGGAACTGTTTCCAGGCACCCACCCAGGGGGTGCCGATCCGCGAGCGCGGGGTAACTTTAACTGAAGAAAGCTTCCCGGCAATCTGTGTGACCAGTCCAGCGATCATTGCCCAATCCTCCACCAAAAGGGCTTGCTTCATCTGCTCGGCAAGCCTTCCCGCCCAATCCCATTCCATCCGAAAACGGTCCGCTTTAACCCAGTACCCGCGTTTCTCCCATGCCTGGACTGAAGTTTCAACGGTGCTTGAGATTTCCTGGAGAGCTAATACAATATAAGCAGCGGCATCATGGGCGGTTTCATTCGGTTCCGGTTGCATCATCAGTTCCCGTAATGCACCGATGATGCTTCGACTCAGCAGGTTGCGTTGTTTCCCGGCACTGTCTGGGTTAATCACTCGACTCATGCATATCTCCAAAACATGGTAATTGTTGTTGCAAAACCCCCACATTATAAACGATTATTGACGATCAAACCGCTTGCGCTTATAATTTCCACGCTTGGGGAAGTGCTGGAACTGGCAGACAGGCATGACTTAGGATCATGTGTCGAAAGGCGTGCGGGTTCAAGTCCCGCCTTCCCCACAGTAAAAAAAACACGAAACGAAGGATACTGCTTTGAAGATACAAACTGAAATTCTCCCCGATCATCACGCCAGGCTCACTGTTGAGGTGGAACCAGAGGTTTTTGAAGGTTACCAGCGCAGGGCGGCGCGGAAAATCTCCCGTGAAACCAAAATACCCGGGTTTCGTCCCGGCAAGGCACCGTTTGATGTTATTGTGCGTATTGTTGGCTTGAAGACCATTGCCGAAGAAGCATTGGAACTGTGGGTGGATGATAATTACCCCAAAGTGCTGGATGAAGCCAAAGTGGAAGCCGGCGCTCCCGGAAAAGTCGCCGATATTCCCTCCTTTGACCCCCTGACCATTGTGTTCCTGGTTCCCCTCGAACCAACCGTCAAACTGGGAGACTATCAGGCAATCCGCTCCGAATATCAGCCGCCCGTGGTGACTGAAGAACAGGTCCAGGAAGTCCTTCACCGCATCCAGTTCAACATGGCTACCGCGGAACCCGTGGAAAATCGCCCCGCGGAAACTGGTGATCTTGTTTATTACGAGTTGAGTGGCACACTGACCCAGCCCGGTGAGAGTGAGGATCCGGATGTGTATCCCAGGCGGAATGTCCAATCCATCATTGGCGGCAGCTCGATGGATGCTGACGACTGGCCCTATGAAGGGTTCTCCGCCAACCTGGCTGGATTATCTCCTGATGACGAAAAATCAATCCTTCACACGTTCTCCCAGGAAGAACAGGATGAAGCCTTGCGCGGCAGGGAAGTGGAATTCAAGATCAAAGTCAGCAGCATTAAATCTCTCTCGCTACCGGAAGTCAACGATGAACTGGCGCAATCTGCCGGGAATTTTGACAACCTGGAAGCACTGCTGGCTGATATTCGCAGCCGCCTCGAAAAATCCTCCGCCGAACAATATGATTCAGAATATTACGATGGGCTGCTTGACCGGCTGGTGGAAGAAGCGGAGATTGAATACCCGGATGAGATCCTGGACGAGGAGATTGAACACCTGCTTGAGCACTTGAAGGGTGATCTTGCACAGCAGAACATGGATCTGGAAACCTACCTCAAACTCATCAACACCGACATGAATACCTTTATTGAGAATGAGGTCAAACCAGCTGCCCGAAACCGGATTTCACGGACCTTGGTGATGGAAGAATTGGGTCGCCAGGAAAAAATTAACTTATCCGATACAGACATGGATGCAGTTGCCAACGAAGCATCCTATGAATTGTATATGATGAATCAAGGCGCACCTGCCCGCCGCCCAGATCAAGAAACCATGCAGGCGGTCACCATCAGCGCAATGACCCGGGTTCGCAACCGCCGAATCCTGGAACGATTGAAAGCAATTGCGAATAACGAAGTAATGGATGAGGCGGAAGAACTTTCCACAGAAGCTGCGGCTGAAGTGGAAGAGGAAACAGCACCATCCAGTGAACCTCAAAATGACGATTCATCGTCATCATGATGAATATCCTGAAGGAGAATGAAATGAACCTGCCTGACTTTAAATCAATCATCCCCATGGTTGTGGAATCCTCGGGGCGCGGTGAACGTGCATATGATATCTTCTCACTGCTGCTCAAGGAACGAATCGTATTCCTGGGTACCCCCATCGACGATCAAATTGCAAACCTGATTGTTGCCCAGTTGCTGTACCTCAGCCAGGAAGACCCGGAAAAGGGAATCCAGATGTACATCAACTCCCCCGGCGGGGTCATCTATGCCGGACTGGCAATTTATGAC
>JAGVUS010000213.1 GCA_019136175.1 Chloroflexota bacterium
GAAAAAGTTATTTCCACGCAGGTCCATCACCATTGGGACACGGGAAGCCCTCTACGGGTATTCCTTTGTAATCATCTGGATCATTGGGTTTGCACTCTTTACGGCAATCCCGCTGGTGCAAACGTTTCTGTACAGCCTGAACCAGGTGACGGTTTCCGCAACCGGCATCATCCTGGATTCTGTCAAATGGGCTAATTACTCCCGGGCATTGTTCACCGATCCCACTTTTGTCCAGTTGTTGATCGAGTACAGCATCGAGACCCTGGTGTCAGTCCCCATTGTCATCATCTTCTCCATGATCATTGCCCTGTTCCTGAACCTGAAATTCAGGTTCAAGGGCATCTTCCGCACCATCTTTTTTCTGCCGGTGGTCATCACCAGCGGACCAGTCATCCGCGAGTTGACTGCACAGGGGGCAACATCCGTCCCCGGCATCACCAATACCGCAGCAGTGGGTGAATTTTTAGCCCAGCTGCCGGTCTATTTACGAAACCCGATTGAATACCTGCTGACCTCGTTTATCCTGATCCTCTGGTTTTCCGGGGTTCAAATCCTGATCTACCTCTCCAGCCTGCAAAAAATAGACAAGAGCATCTATGAAGCAGCAGCCATTGACGGAGCCTCCGCCTGGGAATCCTTCTGGAAAATCACCCTGCCATCCCTCTCCAAGACCACTGTGATTAACGCCGTCTATACGATCATCACTCTCTCGCATTTTTCCGAAAATAAGGTCATCAAGTATATCTACAGCCAGACCTATGCCGTGGAAGGCGGGATTGGCTATTCAAGCGCCATGTCCTTCCTGTTTTTCATTGTCCTGGTTGTGCTTTTGTTGATTATCTACCTGCTCCTGAATGTACGAACGGAGAAAAAGGTTAAATAAGGAGCACCGAACCATGATGAAAAAGATGATTCCGGGAAATATCAAAAGCTTTTTGCTGGGCAGCCGCACAGACTACGGGTTGATATTTAAAATTATTCTGTACCTGTTGCTGATTGCAATTGGCTTTGTCTATCTGTACCCGTTGTTGTTCATGTTTGTTACCAGCATGAAGAGTCCCGGCGACCTGCTGAACCCCATGGTGCAGTGGGTTCCCACAGAATTTTTTACCGGAAATTATGTAAAGGCATTTCGGGTGCTCGATTATCCCACCACCCTGCTTTCCACATTGTTGGTCAGCCTGGTTCCATCCATCATTCAAGCCATTGTCTGTTCGCTGGTTGGGTACGGTCTGGCAAGATACCGGTTTTGGGGCAAAAACTTGATGTTCATGTTAATTCTTGCCACTTTTATCATCCCTGCCCAAACAACTGTCATTCCGCAGATGTTAACCTACAAAAACCTTGGATTACTTGGCAATATTCTGTCACTGATTCTCCCGGCAACCATGGGACAGGGTTTTCGAAGTGCCATTTTCATCCTGATTTTCTACCAAACGTTCAGCTCCCTGCCCAAAGTACTGGAGGAAGCAGCACGCCTGGATGGCGCATCGGACTTGCGCATCTTCCTGAGGGTTGCTGTTCCTGCTGCCATCCCCTCATATATCATTTCCATTATTTTCTCCACTGTCTGGTACTGGAACGAAACCTACCTGACGGTCATTTTCCTTGAGGGCGGCATCCAGACCCTCCCCATGCAGTTATCCAAGTTTGTCCAGGCGTATGAAAACCTGTACCCGCCTGGAATGGTGAACATTTTTGATCGGTTAAACGAAGCCGTCAAGCTGAGCGGAACCTTTTTGAACATCCTGCCATTGTTGGTGATGTACTTCATCCTGCAAAAGTGGTTTGTGGAATCCGTGGAACGGACAGGGATTACCGGTGAATAAGGTCTGGTTTTTCTTCCTTGTCTTTACCCTGCTGCTTTCCGCCTGCACACCGGCTCAGGTCAATATCCCTGTTGAAACTGGCAGCCCGGTGATCGTAGCAGAGAATACGGTGGAACCCACTCATCCATTGGAGACCAGTCCGGCAGCGACCCTGCCTTCGGTGGACATTGATGAGATCATCGAATATGAAATGAAAGGTTCCTTTGATTATTTTTGGGAACAAGCCAATACGGATATGGACAGCCCCGGATATGGGCTGATCCGCGATCGCTATCCCGGATCGGAAGGAATTGCAAGTATCGCAGCCGTTGGGTTTGGATTAACCGCGTACCTGGTGGGAATAGAGAAAGGCTACATTACCAGGGAAGCAGGCATGGAACGAGTCAACCACACACTCGACACCCTGCTGGCATTGGACCGGGTGGAAGGTTTTTACTACCACTTTTTGGATATGAAGACGGGAAAGCGCGCCTGGAACAGTGAGGTTTCGAGCATTGACACTGCCATCCTGATGATGGGGGTGCTCTCTGCCGGTGAATATTTTGCAGGTGAGATTGAAACCAAAGCACAAGAGCTCTATGAAGAAGTCAACTGGACCTGGTTCCTGGATGAATCCCGCAATATGTTTTACATGGCATACCGTCCTGAAAAGGGGTTTGAAGGTCATTGGGATTTTTATGCCGAACAGTTGATGCTTTATGTCCTGGCAGCTGGATCTGATACCCACCCGATAGACTCCCTCCCTTACTACACCTTTACCCGGCACAAGGCGAAGTATGGAACCGGGCAACCCTTCATCCATTCCTGGTTTGGTTCCATCTTCACTCACCAGTTCAGCCACGCCTGGATTGATTTTCGAGGACGCACAGATAAAAAAGAGGTGAACTGGTTTGAAAATTCAGTGGAGGCTTCCCTGGCACAGGTCAATTTTGCCGCTGCCATGGATGAAAAATACCTGACCCTGGGACCCAATGCCTGGGGATTAACTGCCTGCGATGGTCCGGATGGGTATAACGGACTGTATGGTGCTCCTCCCTCCGGCTTTGACAACAAAGCCCACCTGGTTGATGATACCGTTCCTCCAGCTGGCGCCATCGGCTCGATTGTTTTTGTGCCCGAAGCAGCAGAACGAGCCATGGCATATTATTATTCTCTGGATCAGTTAAATGGTAAATACGGTTTTTTGGATGCATTCAACCTCAGCCGTGACTGGTATGCCAACGATTGGATTGGGATTGACAAAGGAATTACCCTGTTAATGCTGGCAAATTACCAGGACAACATTGTGTACAAAGTTACAATGGAAAACAAGTCCATCCTGCAAGGATTAAACCTTCTCGAAATCATCGAAACCAGGTAGAGTTCCAATACCATGATCACCATAAAAGACGTTGCGAAACGCGCCAATGTCAGCATTACCTCCGCATCCTATGCGCTTAACGGCACCGGAACCATCAGCGAAGCCACGCGGCAGCGCGTGCTGCAAGCGGCAGAAGATTTGAATTACCACCCCAATGCCTTTGCCAGGCACCTTAAAAAACAAAAGACCAGGACGCTGGGCGTGTTCATCACTCGCTTTGGAGGTTCTTTCTATGAAGAAATCCTGGAGGGCATCCATGATGCTGTATTGCAGACTGAATATGAACTGATTGTCTGCCCGGAAAGCCGCACAAAACGGAAAATCCTGACCCAGCGGCAGGTGGATGGTGCCATCGTTTTTGATTCAAAAATCCAGAGCGAAGTAATCATCAAGCTTGCATCCAAGGGATATCCGATTGTTGTACTGGACCGCCAATTGGACGTGGAATATGTATTCCCATTGCTGTTGGATAATCAGCAGGGCGTGAAGGAAGCCTTTCAGCACTTGTATGCAGGCGGAGCGCGCAAGATGTTCTTCATCTCAGGGGCACTGGACTCGTTGGACAACACCGAGCGTATGCGGGCATTCCTGGAAGAAGGTGAACATCACCATATCCAGATCCCGGTTTTTAACGGTAACTTCACGGAAGAATCGGGGTATGCAGTTGCAAAACTGATCATTCAAGCAAACGACCTGCCAGATGCTGTGTTCTGTGCAAACGACCAGATGGCAATTGGTTTTCTGCGGGCAATGAATGAACATCACCTGCGAGCGCCAAACGATATTGCCGTGATTGGGTTTGATGATATTCAGATCGCCCGTTATACACAACCTTCTTTAACCACCATAGGAGCATCCCGTTTTCTATGGGGCTCGTTGGCAGCCAACTGGTTGATTGATTTCCTGGAAAATGGCACCCCGTTCCCCGCCTACCGGATCCCGGTAGAGTTAATCATCCGGGAATCATCAGCAAAAACAATACAACGCACATAAATCTTCGCACAGGAATCATATGCAAATTTCCACAATTCTGGAAGATGAATTGAAGGGGTCGGTTGATTTTTTTCTCGATTACACCAATCAGGATCAAACCAGCAAGGGGTTCGGATTAACGGCAGATTCCACCAAGAAGCCCCAGCTTGCTTCAATTGCTTCGTCAGGTTTTGCACTCTCCGCCTGGATCATTGCCTGTGAGCGGAAATATCTCCCACGGCAAAGGGCATTGGATCTTACCAGGAAAACCCTGTACACACTCTACAATCATGCCTGCCATCACCGGGGATTTTTTGCTCATTTTCTACACATGGACTCTGCACAACGCTTTAAAACCTGCGAATATTCCACAATCGATACCTCTCTCTGCCTGAACGGGGTGATCACTGCCGCCGCCTACTTTGATGACCTGGAAACCAGCGAAATTGCACAGCGTATTCTGGAAAGAGTGGACTGGAATTTCCTGGTCTTTGAGCAGGGAGACCGGACTCTGTTTCACATGGCATATAACCCGGACCGAAACGGCGATTATGTGCATGGCGAGCCCGGTTTCATATCCCAATGGGACATGGCGGCTGAACAAAAAATGATGTACCTGCAGGCTGCCAGCCGGGTACAACCGGAAACAGCACAAAAGCTATACCACGGATTTTCCCGTGATACCGGAAGCTTTGGGGGAAGCAAAATCATCATCAATCCCGGAGGCAATTTGTTTGCCTACCAGTTTAGTGAAGCCTGGATGGACTTTCGCAGCTACCTGGACCCGGATGGATTGGATTGGTTTGCAAATACCCAACTTGCTGCACTGGCGAACCGGCAATTCTGCCTGGAGAACCGCAGCCAGTACCGAACCTACCACGAAAACAGTTGGGGGCTCAGCGCAGGCGACAGTCCCAAGGGATACGCCGTATTTGGCAGCAGCCCTTCCCTGCAAAATCCCCACCATAACGGAACGGTCTCCATCTATGCTGCTTTGGCATGTCTGCCCTTTCTCCCCGACCTGACGCGGGAGTTGGTTGATTATCTTTACCATCACCAACCCCAAACCTGGGGAAAATATGGTTTTTATGATGCCTACAACCTGGATGTCACCCCGCCATGGTACAGCAGTGCCATTTATGGCATAGACAAGGGGTGTTCCATGATCATGATTGAAAATGCCCTGAGTGGATTGGTTTGGGAAACATACACCAATAGCCCGCTCATCCAAAAATCCCTGATGATTCTCGGCTTTACCAGTCGGGAAGGAGAACGACATGAGTAAATTCATTGTGGAAAACGGTCAGTTCTGGCTGGATGGTCAACCCCAGTTGATCCAGGCGGGTGAATTTCACTACTTCCGTACCCCCCGGGAGGAATGGCGTCACCGGCTGGGTTTATTGAAAGCTGCCGGTTTCAATGCAGTGGCATCCTACATCCCCTGGTTATGGCACCAGCTGGATGAAGATGTTTCAGACTTTGATGGCAACAGTCATCCCATGCGGAACCTGGCTGGCTTTTTGGACCTGGCAGCCGAAATGGGCTTGCTGATCATCGCCCGACCAGGACCTTACATCAACGCAGAGACAATCAACGAAGGAATTCCGCCATGGGTCTTCCGCAAGTATCCCCAGGTAACCTACATCAACCAGGATCATCAGCCGCAGAATATTGTCAGCTACCTGCACCCGGATTTCCTCGCCGTGGTGCGCAAGTGGTACCGGGCAGTGTTCCAGGTGCTGGCGCCCCGCCAGGTTACGCAGCAGGGAAAAATTGTGCTGATTCAGTTGGACAATGAAATGGGAATGATGCATTGGGTCCGGAACATGATGGACATCAATCCAGACACGCTTGCCCGCTTTGCGTCTTACCTTGAAAAAACTTACAACAGGGATTTGACCCGGCGCTACCCAGCTGGACAACTCCAGGATTTTCTGCGAAAGGAAATCAGCCAGCCCACTGAAACCTGGTCGGAAAAGAGTTTGCGGGATTATAAATTTTTCTATCGCGAATATCTTGAGGAATATTGCTCCATTTTATGGTCGGAAGCAAAAGCCAATGGCATGGAAGTCCCCCCAGTCATTAATATCCATGGTTTTGCCAATGGCGGAAAAACCTTCCCGATTGGTCTGTCCCAGTTAATCAATGTTATGCGTATGGAGGGGATGATCAGTGCAACGGACGTTTATCCGGGGATTATCGGCGAGGGCACGTACCATCAACTCGTGCTGGTGAATGAAATCACAAAGGCATTGCAGAATCCACAACAACCCCTGTTCTCGATCGAATTTCAAGCTGGCGGCAACCAGGATCACAGCAACGGGCAATCTTCGTTTAATGATCTGCACAGCCGGTTGTGCATCTCCACAGGCATGCGCGCGATCAATCATTACCTTTTCTGCGATGGAGAAAATGATCCTGTTCTCAGCCCGGTGAAACGTCATGATTGGGGGCACCCCGTCCGCAAGGATGGCACTCTCCGCCGCCATTATCACCGCTACCCACAGCTTTCCAATGTACTGCATTCCTATGGAGCCGACCTGGTACTGGCGCGCCCCAGGACGGTTACATCCATCGGGTTCATCCTGGAT
>JAGVUS010000320.1 GCA_019136175.1 Chloroflexota bacterium
TTACCTGGACCCGGCATTGTTGGGGAGCCTGTCTGGTGGGGCATTGTATGTTGAAGCAAGAGATTCCGGGGGAATTCGCACAGGAACACTGCGCATGTACCTGGAGGCTGACACTATTCCACCCCAGGTACAGGTGGAAGCCCTTCCCACTCCGTCCCGCACAACGGTGCTGCAGCTTCACTGGTCTGGCAGCGATGCACAGACCGGGTTGCATCATTACGAGGTGGAATACCAGGTCAATGCCGGTCCATGGCAGCCCCTGTCCCATGACATATCACCCACCCAAACCTCCCTATGGTACCTGGCTGACTTCAACCAGGCAGTTAATTTTCGCGTGCGGGCGGTGGACAATGCCGGGAATGCAAGCGCCGACCAGATCACCGGAACAATGATTGAAGCGACCTGCGTGCCTGATGATTATGAAAATGCAGATGATCTGCCCACGGGTGCCACACTACTGGAACCAAATGACCGGCAGGAACACAATGCCTGCCACCTGGATGATGTGGATTGGTATCTGTTCCAAGCAATCCAGGGCGACCATCTGCTGATTGGTGCCATCCAGAAAGCCGGTGGCGCGGCAATGCGCATGGAAATTTACGATTCCGATTTGACCATGCTGATCTCAACGGAAGCAACCGGATTTGATCGTTCCGCGTTCCTGCGCTGGACGGTTCCAGCAGATGGATTGTACTACCTCAAACTGAATCCCGTCCATCCGGGAATTGCCGGTACGGATGCAGATTACCGGGTCTGGCAGGGACAAGCACTGGAGTTTTACCTTCCCGTCATTGCCAGGTAAATTCCATTAATCGTATCCCAGGATTTCCCGGCGGAGCCTGCCCCATTGCAATGCATCGGCAATCGCCTGTTCAATGGATAATTTTGGCTCCCAGCCCAGCAGACGCCGGGCGGTATCCACATTGGCATACGCGCCAGCCACATCCCCGGGTCGGGGCGGCATTTCCTTCTTTGGCAGCGGATGACCGGTTACTTTCTCAAACGCAGCCACCATTTCCTTCACGGTAACGCCGTTTCCATTGCCAAGGTTGATGACCAGATATCCATCGGCTGGGTTGCCCGCGCGAGCAAAGACTTGGTCAAATTCCGTCAATGCCAGCACATGCGCCTGTGCCAGGTCCCAAACATGAATGTAATCCCGAATGCCTGTGCCGTCCCGGGTATCCCAGGTGTTCCCGGTAATTTCAAATGCCGGGATCTTTCCCAGCTCAGCTTCCACCATTTTTGCCACCACCAGCGTGGGGTGTGGCACATGAACCCCGGAGCGCATCTTCGGGTCCGCCCCAATCGGATTGAAGTACCGCAGGCTGATTCCCTTGATGCCATAGGCGGCGCAGAAATCCTTGAGCACCATTTCCATCATGTACTTGGTCCGTGCATAGGGGCTGAGGGGACGCAGCGGCGAGTCCTCCCGCACCATGAAACCCGGCACCAGGTCATACACCGAAGCAGAGGAGCTGAATACAACCCGCGGGTACCCCAGTTCATGGAGGACATGAAACAACTCAATGGATTTGCCAACATTTTCCCGGTAATATTCATACGGTCTGGCAGTGGATTCCGGGACAACGATTAACGCTGCACAATGAACGGTTGCCTGGATGTCCGGATGATCCCTGAAAATTTGCTCCAAAACCGGGCGATCGGCAATGTCCGCGTGGTAAAAAATCCTGCCGTGAGTGAACTCCCGTCGCCCAGTAATGAGTGAGTCGAGAATAATGGGGGTATGCCCGGCGTCCTCGAGAGCGGACGCTATTGTACTGCCAATATACCCTGCCCCCCCTGTAATCAGATATTTCATGGTTGAATTCCTTTCCACAGGATCAGGTTTCGGAGAGTGCGCCTTCCTTTGCTGGACGCACCCAAATTAACACCAGTAATGATACCAGATTGAGAAGAATCACAGCAATTACATTTGCACCAAATCCAATCTCATACAGGGGCACTCCTATGATAGCCCCCACCGCCCGACCAAGCGAAAAGAATGCCATTGCCAAACCCATCAATGTGGCGCGGGCTTTTGGCAATATTTCGCTGAGCAATGGCAGGGAACTGACCAGGGCGAACTCAAACGAAAGATAAAACACCAGCAACCCGGCCATGGCTGCCCAGATGTTATCCCTGCCAAGCAGCAAACCAATCGAAGCAAGGCTGTTCAACAGCAAGCCCGCCTGCACAGCCCGCTGCTTGCCCAGCCTGTCCACCACCCAGGCGCTGAAGCCAGCCCCGCCAAATTCCGCCACCCCAAGGATGACGGATGCACCACCCAGGGCTGCCAGTTTCAACTGAAATGCATCTTCCATCCAGACGCCAAACACCAGGTTGACGATTTCATTGCCAGTCGTCATCACCAGGCAAAGAGCCAGCCCAGCCAGTGCCACCGGGGAACGGAATACATCCCCAAATGCTCCCAGAAAGCCATTTTCATGCCTGCCATTACCCGGCTGTGCAGGGAGGAAAAACAGGATGACAATCAAACCCGCCATCCCCAACCCTGAGAGGACCGGAAAGACTACCTGCCAGCCCCACCGGCTGATCAGCCAACCAATGAAAGGAACCCCCACCACAAAACCAAGCGACCAGGCTAATTCTGTAATTCCCAGGAGCCTCCCCCGTTCCTGATAACTGGAGCGGTCGCCAAGATACGCCTGCATGGCTGGAATAAAAATTTGGGCACCCAGCGCCGTCAGGCAGAGGGCAATAAAAAACGTGATGTATCCTGGAAACAAGCCAACCAGACCGGCGGAGAGAACAAACATCACGGTGCCAAGCACCATGGAGAATTTTCGCCCGCGCGTATCCGCCAGTGGTGCAAGGAAGGGTCCAGCAATCCCCACCAGGGAGCGACCTGTCAGTGCAACGGAAATGGTGGCAACATCCACGCCCAGCCCGCGGCCAAATGCGGATAGAAACGGGTACACCATCCGGTAGGCGGTATGGAACACCACCCGGACCAGTGTGAACAGGACCACCTGCCGCATAAGTGATCCCCGGGGAGTTTCTCCATAGTTGTTATTCATTTGATCTCCGGCTGACTGGTAGTTTTTCTTGCTGGAAATAACAGTACCGTCAATAGCATGCCAACCACCAGCGCGGCTGCCAGAAGCAGGAGAAAGTGGGATTGGATGCGCACCGAATTCCCGCCAAAAACCGGCGAGTTCGGGTGGAGAAAATTTTCCGCTCCGCGCAAAGCAACCCACAAGGCTGAGGCAAAGACAAGGTTGACCAGGGCGGTCAGCCAGTGGGTGTTGAACAAACCTACTGCAATTTGCAGCAAAACCGCCGCCACCCCAAAAGCAAGGGGAATCCGGAAACGGGGTTCCTGCCAGGCAATTCCACCCCAATTGATCTGCTGGATGAGAACAGACATGGGTAGGTAGGTCAACCAAAAAACCAGACCGGTATGCGCCAGTGCCTGCGAAGCATCATGCTGCCAGGGGCGGCGGAATGCCAGGTACAACAATCCTGCCAGACCGGAAAGAGCAAAAGCGATCTTCCCTGCCCAAACCCACGCACCATGCAGGAGCACCAGACGCAGGTTTTCCCCCAACACCTTTTCCACAGGTCCCAGCCAGGTGAGCACTGCTACAACAGCAAGCGCCACAACCAGCCCAATTGCAATCCATTTTTTGCTCAAGTTCTGCAAGGCGATCACCAAGAACTTGGAAAGCAACTAGATATTAAAGCGGATATTCAGAATGTCACCATCTTTGACAATATATTCCTTGCCTTCCAGGTGAAACTTCCCGTGCGCCTTGACTTCATTCATACCGCCAAATGTAACCAGGTCATCATAGGAAACAACCTCTGCCCGAATGAATCCCTTCTGCAAATCCGTATGAATTTCACCAGCCGCCTCGGGTGCCGTGGCTCCACGGCGGACTGTCCAGGCTCGCACTTCGTCCGGTCCCACCGTAAAGAAGGATTGCAATCCCAGCAGGTCATACGACAGGCGAATCATCCGGTGAAGGGATGGTTCCTCGATGCCATATTCCGCCAGGAAGATTTCTGCTTCGTCTGGGGGCAGTTGGGCGATTTCCATCTCCAGGCGGGCTTGCAGCGCAACAAACGTGCTGTGTTTGTGATCATACGGAATTTGCGGCGGTGTTTGACCCTCGGAGATATTCAAGACAATCAGCAGGGGTTTGCGGCTGAGGAATCCAAAGCCAGAGAGTGCTTTTTCCTCTTCCGGAGTGATATCCAGGTCGCGCAGAGGAATTTCCGCTCCCAGGGCTTCCTGGAACCGCTGAAACAGGGCAATCTCATGATCAACCACTGCCCGGTCGCGCCCCCCTCCTTTCTTTCGTTCCTCCGCCAGGCGTTCCAGCTTGCGTTCCACTGCAATCAGGTCATTCAAGATGAATTCACCGTCCATGACCTGGACATCACGCACAGGGTCCACACTCATCATCGGATGAATAACATTATCATCCTCAAAACATCTCACCACATGGATGAATCCGTCCATCTGGGTCAGCTGGTTAAGCAGTGTCCCGGAAATCCCCCCCTTGTCCGCACTGCCGTCCAGACCGGCAATGTCACTGTAAGTGACTTTAGCATAAATGGTTTTTTTTGGTTTAAACATGGCAGAGAGCCTGTCCACGCGCGGGTCGGGCACGTCCACCACAGCAGTGTGTACTTCAATCCGTCCTGCGGAAATGCCAGTCGGCTGGGTGCCGCGCGTCAGCGCATTAAACAAGGTTGTCTTGCCGGATTGGGGAAGTCCGATAATTCCAAGTCGCATCGTATCTTGACCCTTCGTCAATAGTTGGATATACTTGCACTACACAATCAAAGACCTGCCGGAGTGGCGGAATTGGCAGACGCGCACGACTCAAAATCGTGTTCCGTAAGGAGTGTGGGTTCGATTCCCACCTTCGGCACAATCCCTCGCAGTTGCGGGGGATTTTTCTTGTCTGTGCCCCGAATTATACTCCGAACCAGCCCGTCTGTCATTTCCCCTGGCGTCTCGCCATCAGGGCAAGGTACAGGGCAACTGTTCCTGCTGCTGCAGCATTGAGTGAATCAACTTTACCGCGCATGGGCAGGCGCATCAGGACATCACAGGACCGTGCCACCAGCGGGCGGATTCCTTCACCTTCATTGCCAACCACCAGGACAAGCGATCCATCCAATCGGATGGATTCAGCCGGTTGGGCGCGGTCACCGCCTTCCAACCCCACCACCCAGGCACCGGCTTCCTTGCACTCTGCAATTGCCTGCGCCAGGTTGGATTGACAGACCTGTACATGCTCCACCGCTCCGGAGGATGCGTGAACAACTGCCGGTGTGATACCGGCTGCCCGCGCCAACGGCAGCACCACACCATGCACACCCACCGCTTCAGCAGACCGGATCAGCGAACCCAGATTTTGCGGATTCTGAATCATGTCCAGCATAAGGATAAACAGCGGTTCGTTACTGGTTCGACCAGCTTCCAGGATATCGGATAAAAAGCTGTATGGAAAACCGCTGACTTCCAGCGCCACACCCTGGTGACTTTCCGCTCCGCTTGCAAGCGAATCCAGCTGCTGCCGCGGCACGCGTTCCACAACTGCTTTCCGCCTGGCTGCCAGGCTGATGATCTCCATCAGCCTGCCTTTTTCCTCCACGCCCCGGGCAACCAACAGCCGGAATACCTGCCGCCTGCCTGCCTTCAAAACTTCATATACCGGGTTTCTGCCGGTTATCCATTCCTTCATCAGCTTTACCCGCCCTTATCAAGATTTCCTGGTTCAATGCAGTACACACCTGCACAGTAGGAGACCTGCCGGTAGGTTGCCATCAATCCGTGCGATTGCAATTCTGGTATCATCCAGCTTGCGGTCCAGTAAAGCTCCTGCTCCCACTCCTCGCCCGCCTGGTTCCGGGCTGTGTCCCAGCCTTCCATGGTTTCAAATCCAATATCAGCAATCACGATCCTGCCATCGGGTGCCAGTCGTTGGTGCGCCAGTTCCAGGATAATTTCAACCTTGCGGGCATCCTCAAAATGATGAAAAACATATGCCGAAACAATCCGGTCAAATGTCTGTGACCAGTCCTTCAACCAGGGCTGCCGCAAATCATGCAGAGCAAACCGGGCACCGGGAAGCCGCTGCCGGGCTTTCTTCAGCATCTCAATGGAAAAATCGGTGCACCAGAGGTGACAGCCATGCTGCGTGAACCGTTCCGCTAGCAATCCAGTGCCGGTTCCCAGGTCCAAAACACGCATCCCCGGGCGGACTTCCGCCAGTTCAACCACGGTTTCCAGGACGCGCTCATATCCTTCAAACGGAAAGCCCTGGTTGCCAAACACACTGGCATCATATGTATCCGCCCAGGCATCAAAATCGGAAGCAGGGTAAGGGTCCGCCATGGGAATCTCTCAGCGATCCCAATGCCAGGTGGTACCATCCTTGCTGTCTTCCAGCACCACACCAAGCTCCTGCAGGCGGTTCCGGACCAGGTCGGAAAGCGCCCACAATTTCTGCTTGCGTAATTCCGAGCGGATTTCAACCAGCAAGTCCACAAATGGATCCGCTGTACCAGTTCCCTGGCTGGCAGCCGGGGAAAGCGTCAACCCCAACACCCCAGCCAGTTTCCGCAGCATGGATTGAGCAGGTTCCAGTTCAGAATCCTGTGCGCCATCTGCACGCGCCTGGTTGATGCTGCGCACCAATTCAAACAGAGCCGCCAGGGCACCTGCGCTATTAAAGTCATCATTCATGGCTTCTTCAAATGCCACCCGGGT
>JAGVUS010000477.1 GCA_019136175.1 Chloroflexota bacterium
TTCACGAGCAATGATTTCTGCCAACCCGCCGGTTGCCACCACCTTCATCTTTTCACCCAGGATTGCCCGAAAACGGGCAGTCATTCCCTCCACCATGGAAACATACCCGAAGATTAAGCCAGCCTGCAAGGCATGGACGGTATTGCGCCCAATCACGCTGGGGGGGGCGGCAAGCTCCACGGATGGCAGCTTGGCGGTCCTCTGAAAGAGAGCGTTGGCAGCCAGCCCCACACCCGCGGTAATTGCACCACCGAGGTATTCACCCTCAGCAGTGACAGCATTGAAAGTGGTTGCCGTGCCAAAGTCAATTACACAGGCGGGACCGCCGTAAAGGGTGTGAACCGCGACGGCATCCGCAATCCGGTCAGCCCCAACCCCAGATGGGTCTTCATATCCAATTGTGATGCCGGTATCCAGGCTGGCGCTGACGACCAGCGGTTCCTGGTTCAGATATTGGCGGCAGGCGCTGGTAATCCGCCCGGTCAACGGGGGGACAACAGAGGACAGGATGACCCCATCCAGTTGTGCAGGAGGAACTTGGACATGTTCCAGCAGCCCCAGGATTTGCAATCCGTATTCATCCGGCATCCGTTCGTGGTCGGTTGCCAGTCGCCAGCGGGGTCCCAGGACGCCTTCCTGGTACAGCCCCAGGGTGAGATTGGTATTTCCCATGTCAATGGTCAGCAGCATGGCTTGTCCCTTTCCGGGATTATTCCGACTTGATGGTCTCAATGATTTCTGCTGCAATGTCGTACCGGCTGAAGGCGGGCATCAGGTACACCCCCTGGATTGCCGGGCGCAGGGTGCGAATCAATTCTATCGCAATTTCCATTCCGGTGCGGGCGCCGCCTTCCCCGGCGGATTCCATACGGCGGCGGATCTCATCAGGAACCAGGATGCCGGGAACTTCGTGGTGCAGGTATGCGGCGTGTCTGGCGGATGCCAGGGGCAGGATGCCGACCAGGATCGGCACCGGGGATCCTGCCATTGCCTTGGTGATGGCATCCAAATTTCGTAAAGCATCAGAGGGGCTGTAAGTTGGCTGGGTCAACACAAAATCCGCGCCTGCGTCCAGCTTGCGCCGCAAGTTCCGGATTTCATCTTCTATTCGGTTGGGGTTGAGGTTTAAAGCGCATCCCACAAAAAAGGAGGTGGGCTGACCAATATCCATCCCGGCGTGATCCACCCCGGCATTGAAGCCCTGTTTAATCAGCTTAATCAAACCGGATGGGACAAGGTCGTAGTTGTCCATGGCATCTGGATAATCCCCAATGGCGGTGGGATCGCCCATCACAACAAAGACATTCCGCACCCCCAGCGCATGGGCAGCCAGCAAATCCCCCTGCACCCGCAGCAGGTTGCGCCCGCGGGTGGGGAAGTGCAGGGTGGTTTCAATTCCCACCTTGCGCTGGATCAGGCTGCATACCGCCCAGGGGCTCATGCGCATGCGCGCCATTGGGCTGTCCGCCACATCAATCACGTCTGCACCAGCCTCCGAAAGCAGGCTGGCGCCTGCCAGCAGTTTGTGGGTGCTTAAACCGCGCGGCGGATCCATTTCCACCGCAAACACAAATTGACCATCTGCCAGCTTTTGGGCAAACTGGGTGGGCTGGTGGGCTTCCAAAGCCTGGTCATCCCGCTCCACCACGCTCAGGGGTTCCTGTCCATTGGCTGGACGCTCCGGAACAGAGTCAATTGCTTTCCTCATTGCAGTGATGTGCAGGGGGGTGGTGCCACAGCATCCCCCAATGACAACTGCTCCTGTTTGCCAGAATGCCAGGGCATATTCACTGAAGTAATCAGCTCCCGCAGGATACATGATTCGTCCTCCCACCTGTTGGGGCCAGCCAGCATTGGGCATGGCGGAGAGCCGCGCGGATGGAACTGCAAGGTGCATCTCCCGCAGAATATGTAAAATCTGGCTGGGACCACCCGAACAATTGACCCCGATGACATCCGCACCGGATTCCGCCAGATGGCGCGCCACTTTGGCAGGGCTGTCGCCCAACAGCGTGCGGTCATCGCGCGTGAATGTCATGGAAGCAATAATGCCAAGTGAGGGGTCAATTTCCCGTGCCGCCCGGATGGCTTCATCGACCTCGAAAAGATCGGTCATTGTCTCAATAATCAGCAGGTCCACCCCGGCTTCGGATAATGCCTCAATTTGCTCGGCAAACGCCTGGCGCGCCTGTTCGGGTTGGACGCGTCCGAATGGTGCCAGCCGGACACCCAGCGGACCGACATCCCCTGCGATCAGCACATCCTTGAAAGATGCCAGCACCACCCGCCGGGCAAGCTCCACGGCGGAGGTGTTGATATCCCGAATCAGGTGTTCCTGTCCGTGCTGTGCCAGTTTGTAGCGGTTGGCACTGAAGGTGTTGGTCTGAATCATCGTGGCACCGGCATCAATGTATTCGCGGTGGATTTGCGCCACCAATGCCGGGTTGGACAGGTTCAGCGAATCGAAGGATTGTTCAAAGCTGATCCCGCGCTGGTTGAGAAGTGTCCCCATGGCGCCATCGGAAATTAACGGACGCTCACCGGAGGATATGATTTCATGGAATTTCCCTGGGTTGCTCATGGCAAATCTCCTAATGGCTGAGGGGGTTATTTCCCCAGCAGCTGATCCACCCGGCTTTCGCCGATATTAAAGTATTTTGCCTGGGGGTGGTGAACGATAATCGCCGCAGTGGATTGTTCCGGCACAAGCTGAAAGGCAGAGGTGAGGCTCATTCCCAATTCCTTTTCTGCTGGCAGCAACTGGAAAACCTTTGCGTGGTTCATCAATTCCGGGATGGCGGGATATCCCCACGAATACCGCTTGCCCTGCCCGGGTGCCATGCCCAGTTCCCTGCGGATGTGCTGGTGGAGAAACTCAGCAGCGGCTTCGGCAGTTTGCACAGCCAACCCGTGATAAAAATATGCAGTTGAGTAATCCCCAGCTGCTTGGAGCCGGTCAAAACGATCAGTTGCTTCCTGCCCCACCGTTACCACCTGGAAGGCTGCCACATCCATGATGCCTGAGTCGATGGGAGCAAAATAATCCGCCAGGCACAGATTTTCCCCTTCCGGCTGGCGGGGGAAATGGAAGCGGGTGATTTCCATTGGGGTTGAAGCATCCAGGGATTGCGGATCATAAATGACAAGCTCATCCCCATCCGCTTGGGCGGGGAAGTACCCATACACTCCGCGCGGTGTTAGCCAGCCTGTGCGCAGGGCTTCCCGGCGCATTTCCTCAAGGCGCAGGTCAAAATCCGCTTTTAATTTCTCCCATGCTTGACCGTGGGTATTCTTTGCTCCCCAGGAAAGCCGATACAGCTCATTAATTGGGAGATGCATGAATACGGTTTCCAGGGGCATGGAATGTGCCACGCGTGCACCCCAGCCGGGCACCCGCGGAATGGTGATGGCAGGCGGCGTGTTGGAACGCCGCTGTGGGGATGTTTCCTTTTCGGCGATGGCTGCCCTGCCCAGTTCGACCTCTGCCTCCCTCTGCAACTGGTCGAGCAGTGCCTGCCGGTCGGGAGATGTGAGTGCATCCATCGTTGCCAGCCCTTCAAACGCATCCTTGCAGTAAAATACGCCGGGAGCATACCATTCCCCGCCATCGGTGAGCAGGATGCGGCGACCGAAACGCCGGTTGATGGCTGCTCCGCCGATGAGCACTGGGAAATGCAATCCCCGGCGGTGTAATTCATTGACAATCAAGGGCATCTGCTTGCTGGTGCTGACGAGCAGTGCACTTAACCCGATGGCGTCTGCCTGGATTTCCACAGCCTTGGAAATGATTGTCTCCGCCGGGACCTGCTTTCCTAAGTCCACCACCGCATACCCATTGTTGACCAGGATGGTCTTGACCAGGTTTTTACCGATGTCATGGACATCCCCATAGACAGTGGCAAGCACAACCGTTCCCTTGCTGACTCCCTCCTTGCGTTCCAGGAATGTTTCCAGGTGGGCAACTGCTTTTTTCATAACTTCCGCCGATTGCAGGACAAATGGCAGAATTAATTCGCCGCTGCCAAACTTGTCCCCAACCTCCTTCATGGCAGGGAGCAGTACAGTGTTGAGGATCTGAACCGCGGCGGTGCTCCTCTCTTCTGTGGGGGCGCGGTCGAGGATTTCGTCAATTGCCTGTTCCACTCCTTCCTTTTGCCGGTGAAGGATTGACCAGTGCAGTCGTTCCTCTGGCGGGCGGGCTTGCAGGGCAGACTTCTGGGTTTCGCTGCTGACTGTTGTTTGTTCCGATTGCTGGAAGTGTTGGATTAACCGGGAAAGGGCGTCCGGTTTCCGATTAAAAATCAGGTCTTCCGCCAGTAACCGTTCTTCTTCCGGAATATCTGCATAAGGCGTGATATGTGCAGGATTGACAATTGCCATATCCAATCCCGCCTGGACGGCATGGAAGAGCATGATGCTGTTTACCACTGCCCGTGCCTGGGGAGTGAGTCCGAAGGAGACATTGCTGACACCCAATGACGTCAGCACACCCGGGAGCTCCGCCTTGAGTCGGCGGATACCTTCCAGGGTTTCCACCGCGCTGGTGGAAAATTCCGGGTCTCCGGTTGCCAGGGTGAACGTCAGGGCATCAAAAACCAGGTCGCAAGGGCGCAATCCATATTCCCGTGTGGCAATCTCGTACAGACGGTGGGCAACTTCAACCTTGCGGCTGGCGGTGCGCGCCATCCCCTGCTCGTCAATCGTCAGGCAGATGACTGCGGCGGAATATTGTCTGGCAAGCCCAAACACCCGGTCTGCCCGTTCCCGCCCGCCCTCAAGGTGGGTGGAATTCACCAGGCACCGACCCGGGGCGGTTTTCAGTGCCGCTTCCATGACTTCCGGTTCGGTTGAATCGATGACAAAAGGAACCAGAACCACCGGTGCCAGGGTTTTAATCAGGCGGGTCATCAGCTCTGCTTCGTTGGGACGTTCGGTCAGTGCCACGCACAGATCAAGCCCATGGGCGCCATTATTTACCTGCTGGCGGGCAATGGACAAAGCGGAGTCAAAATCATCATCCAGGATCATTTGCTTGAATCTGGCGCTTCCGGCGGTGTTCAGTCGCTCGCCGATCAGGAATGGACGGGGTTCCTGGAGCATATCGACTGCCTGGATTGCGGATGCCAGCCGGGGAATATCCAACCGGGGGCGTTCCGGGCTGGGCGTGCCGTGCAGACGTTCCACCAGCTGCTGAAGGTGTGCCGGGGTGGTGCCGCAACACCCACCCACCACGGCAATATGATTCTTTTCCACAAATTCCGCCAGTGAATCGGCAAATGGCTTGGGTTCCAGGGGATAGACTGCCTGCCCGTCTACGTTGAGCGGCAGCCCGGCGTTGGGAATGCAGGAGACTGGCAGACTGGAGGATTCCCCCAGGATGCGGATGGGTTCGCGCATATGCTCCGGTCCGGTGGAGCAGTTTAGACCAATGACGTCAATCGGCAGTTGTTCCAGGATGACCATGACAGCCTGGATATCGGTGCCCAGCAGCATCCTGCCGGTGGTATCCAGCGTCACCTGAGCCTGGATAGGCAGCCAGGTGCCTGTCTGCTGGAACGCCTGCTGAATACCTTCAATGGCTGCCTTGACTTCCAGGATGTCCTGTGAGGTCTCAATGATCAGTAGATCCACCCCGCCACTCACCAATCCCACCGCCTGCTCCCGGAAAATATCCGCCAGCTCATCAAAAGTAATATTTGACAGCTCAGGATCATTCATGGAGGGCAATTTCCCGGAAGGTCCAATGGAACCGGCAACAAAGCGCGGTTGACCTGTTTTTTGAGAATACTCATCCGCCAGGCTGCGGGCAAGCCTGGCAGCCGACTGGTTGATTTCCAGTGTCCGGTCTGCCAGTCCATATTCTGCCAGGGTCAGCCGGTTGGAACGAAATGTGCAGGTCTCAATTACATCCACGCCCACATCCAGGAAGGAACGGTGGACAGCTTCCACTGCGGCAGGATAGGTGATGACCAGGTAATCGTTACAGCCAACCGTGCGTTCCCCACCAAAATGTTCGGCTGTCAGGTTCATGCGTTGGAGGCTGGTGCCCATGGCGCCGTCAAAGATCAGCACGTGCTCCTGAAGTGCATCAAGGTAACGACGGTTGGTGTATTTTCGGTTCATGGTACCTCCTGATGGGTTCTCTATTAATAAACCGCCTCGCTGGCAAGAGAGGCGGTTTCACTTGATCGACAAGTTCGCTCATCTTCCAGAACGCCTTCGCCGGGGAAGGCTCTGCCGGAATTGGCACCAACGACTGGTTCGTGGTTGCCGAGGTATCATCGGGCCGGTCCCTCCACCTCTCTGGATGAGCCGCAGGACGAATCCTGCAGGTTGGTTTGGTATGCGGATTGTACCATAAAATAAAACCTGGATGCAATCTTGCACCCTTCTGGAAAAGCCTTTGATTGAATCGAGTATAATCACAATATATGAATACAAAATCACCCCCCCCATTCCTTGCCATTATTTTAACCAGCATTTTACTTGCATTCATTGGTTTTGGCGGACTGGCATGGCTGTTTCTGGACACCCTGCCAACCCTGGGATACCGCTGGCTTTTCTTTTTCTTTGCCACGCTGGCTGCCAGTGGCATTTTCCTACCGGTGGTGTATTTTCTCAGTAGGCGATTTCCCTCCACACCCCCGGCGGATGGGCAGGTCATCATCCGGCAGAGCACCTGGTTTGGTGTCTATGTGGGTATCCTTGCCTGGCTGCAATTGGGCAGGGTGCTGACGCTGCCGATTGCC
>JAGVUS010000159.1 GCA_019136175.1 Chloroflexota bacterium
TAATCGCCGGGCAATATTATGAAATGCTGTTCCTGCCCGCGTCCTGGGGTCAAGCGCAACCGGTTGACCACGATTTGCACTCACCACCACATGATCATCCTCAGGAATTATTCCAATTAATTCCACCGCAAGCAGTTCCAGAACATCATCAGCAGCAAGCATATCCCCACGTTTCACCATCTCCGGATTGACTCGATTAATAATCAGCCGGACAGGTCCTTTTTCTTCTGCTTCCACCAAACCAATAATTCGATCTGCATCACGGACAGCCGATACTTCCGGGTTGGTTACCACAATGACCATGTCCGCAGGGGCAAGCGCGTTGCGGAAACCGCGCTCAATTCCAGCCGGACAGTCAATAATGATCCAATCCACTTCAGACCGTAACTCATCCGCAAGCCGGACCATGTCGCTTGGCGTAACCGCACTTTTATCGCGCGTCTGTGCTGCCGGAATCAGGTATAACTCGGGTAGCCGCTTATCACGGATCATCGCCTGGCGCAAACGGCAGCGCCCCTCCACAACATCCACCAGGTCATACACAATCCGGTTTTCCAGTCCAAGAATTACATCCAGATTTCGCAGCCCAATATCAGCATCAATGCAAACAACTTTCTGCCCGCTCATCGCAAGGGCAACTGCCAGGTTGGCAGAGGTGGTGGTTTTTCCCACCCCACCTTTGCCGGAAGATACGGTTACAACTGTGGCTGTCATTGCCTCCCTTATTTCTCCTTTGCTTTCCAGGGTTCAATGAAAATTTGACCATTTCGAATACCAACCATTTCCGGCTGGGGTTTCCCGCGCCGGAATGGCAGCATAATTTCCCGTTCTGCAATGCGGATTTGCATTGGCGCCATTTCCAGCGCGCAGATGGTTGCTGCATCTCCTATCTCTGTTCCCGCTTCAACCGCCCCCCGCAGTCGCCCCCATACCACTACACTGCCCCCTGCCCGAATTTCCGCACCAGGATTGATATCACCCACCACAATGACGTGGGCTTTCGAAATCACCTGGAACCCGGACCGTAATGTACGCTGGACAAAAATGGCATTTTCCCCCGGCAGGGAAGATTCCACCGGCTTCATCACCTGTTCACGGCGGGGTGCTGAATGGGCGCGGGTTGCCAGCCCCAACACCTGGGCAGTCTGCTCGGTGACCGGTGATGTGCTGAGGACCGCCCACAACACCACCTGTCGGTCTGCCAGTTTATCCCGCATCAAACCCAAATCCGCAGCATAAACAATCCGGTTGCCCACATCCAGGGTAAGCCGTGCGCCTTTGAAAAACTGGATCCGATCATCAATCTGGCTGATCAGAGATTCCAGGATCTCGCTCCATGCACCTTCACCAATTGTTACCATCAAACCATCACGGACTCCCTTAATCTGCAGGGATGTCCCGGATTGATCCATCATACCGGCTCCTTGATCATCGTTGGACGCAATTATAACAGCAGTTCGAACATTTATTCCTATTGTTCCGGTAACTGGGAATCAATCGCTTTCAAGCGGAAATAAGCATCCATCACACGCCGCACAATCGGTGCTGCCACTTTCGATCCTTCATCACCATTATAGACAAACGCCACCACGGCAATTTCCGGATCATCGTATGGAGCATACCCTACATACCATGCATGAGCAGGCCATAACCCGGGCTTGCAGATATCCTTCAACTGGGCAACATCATCGCAATACTCTGCCGTCCCTGTTTTCCCAGCAGATGGAATTTCAAAGCCTTGAAATATTGACGATGCTGTCCCTATGGTCACCACCTGTCGCATCCCTTCCTGGGCATACTCAATCACCCAGGGTTCAACGGTCTTAACCACATCTGTCTGGAGAAAATTTTCATCATATTCATGGATCAACGGATCAACCGTGATATCCCAAAGCTGTTGGGGCTCAAATGATTGAACAACATCCCCTTCGGAATCAATGATTTCCCGAACCAGGGTGGTTTTCATATGTTTTCCATCATTGGCAAGTGTTGCAATGGAATTCAAAACTTGGAGCGGCGTGGAAAGAACATATCCCTGCCCGATTGTGGCAATATACGTGTCACCCGTCGCCCAGTTCTCGCCCTGGTTGATTCGTTTCCAGGTTGGGTCAGGCAGCAATCCATCTTCTTCGCCAGGCAGTTCAATTCCAGTCTTTACCCCATACCCCAAAGCCCGGGCATATTCATTCATTCGCCAGATACCCAGGCCTTCCGGAACTTCATCCTGGTATCCCCCACCCACCTTATAGAAATACACATCACATGATTCGGCAACCCCCCGAAGAAAATCCACCGGACCATGCCCGGCATTGGTACTCTTATAAAGATAACAAACATAATCCTGGGTCAAAGGGAGTGGATCGTTCGGGGCAAAGGACTGTTCCAATGTGATTTTTCCGGGATCCTCAATGATTTGTTCCGGCGTAACCACATCCTCATTCAAAATACCAATGGCTGTCGCCATTTTATACACCGAACCCGGGGGATATTCTGCCGAAATGGCATGGTTAAACAATGGCGCTTTGGGATCTTTCTGTAATTGTTCCCAGTAATAAGCAGGAATCATCCGCGCCATGCGGTTGTTTTCATAGGTGGGATATGAAACCAGGGACAGAATTTCTCCTGTTTTTGGATTGATCGCAATCACCACACCACTTGGATACTTTTCATAGCCAATCCAGCTGTTCCAGCCATCAATTTCCGAAATCAACGCCTCCCGCGCCGCCATTTGCAGGCGAATATCAATTGTCAGGCGCACATTATCTCCGGGGATGGGTTCCACCGGCGGCTCCAGGTCCCGCAATATTTTCCCGGCGACATCCACTTCCACGGTCCGGGTGCCGTTTCTGCCCCCCAGGATATCCTGCAGGGTGCTTTCCACTCCTGCATACCCTACTTTATCCCTGTTCGCCACAAATCCCAGGTCAGTATAATATTCTTCCTCAATGGCAGGAATGGGTCCCAGGAAACCGATGATCTCTGATGTGGAAACACCCGTGGGATACTCGCGGACTGACGATACTTCAATATCCACGCCGGGCAATTCCACGGAGCGCTCCCGGATAATCATGGCAACTTCCTCCCCAACGTCACAGGCAATTTGAATGGGAGAATAGGGAGCCCTGGTGTCCCCAATCAGGACGATTTCCGTAATGCCCAGGTCATTATCGCAGGCTTTAAAAAATTGGGTCACCTCTTCGGTCAGATATCCATCTTCGTCATACGCATCAGGATTGGATAAGGGAATACCCGTCAGTTCAGATAACTTGCGATAAACCTCCTGGACTGCACCCGCCTCAGGAGATTCTTCAAAGCCATAATATTCGCGGTAACTATCCACAACCAGAACAGGATTCCCGGGCAGGTTTGCTGGTGTTACGGTGACATTGTAAGATGGCACATTGCGTGCCAGAATGACCCCGTTGCGATCATAGATAATTCCCCGTTGGGTTGGGATGTTAATGACATTGGTGCGGTTTTCCTCCGCTCGCGCCAGGTACTCTGCCCCCTTCACCACCTGTAAATTAAAGAGCCTGCCCGTGTAAACCAGGAAGACTGCTCCAATCAAGATATAGATGATCCACATCCGCTTGTGATCAAGCGGCAGGTTGGATTGCGTTTCGTTATTCATACTTCCAGCTCCGTCGGATACAACCATTTGGCTAAATCGGCGACAATCGTGTACACCGGAAATGCCAGCAGCAAGTTCAACAGCGCGCTTGGCAGAGTGACAAGTGTCAGGCTTTCCCTCAATGGGAGATTGGAACCCATGATTTGAAAAACCACAATGGAAACCAGGTGAAAGACCAGCGTCCCCAGGAAGGTCAGAATCAGCATCACCAGCAGCGGCATCTGCCAGATCCTGCGCCGCGCCATCCTGGCAATCAGGATAACTAACAGGTAACTGAAAATCACAACATAAAACGGGGTGGCTGTAACCAGGCTTACCATGACACCCCCCAGGATACCCCACTCCCAGGCGGATGTCACCTGGTCTTGAAGTGCCCAGGCAACCAGGACAAGCAGAATTAAATCCGCCGTTCCCTGCAATAAAGGCAACTGGCTGATGATGCCCAGTTGCAGCATCAGGATGATACCCAAAATTGGAATTCCTGCCAGGATAGCCATGTTGTGATTAAGGTGCCGGGGTCGGGATTAACGGCGCAATTTCAACAGGGCGGAAATTTGTAATGACGAGAACTGCCTGGATATTATTAAAGTCCACTGCCGATTGCACCAGTGCTGTTTGAAACAGGTCATTCTCGAGCTTGCGAACGCTGAGCACCTGTCCAACCAGGATATTGGAAGGATATGTCCCACCCAGACCGGAAGTAACAATCAGGGTTCCGGGCGTAACATTTGCATCTTGTGGGACCATGTCCAACGACAGTTCACCCGTCAGCGATCCCGCCAGCTGAGCTTCCTGCTCAATAGATTGCAGCCGCACGTTAACGACCGATGCAGGATCAGTGATCAACTGCACACGGGCAGCCTGGGCTGTAACGGCATCCACCCTGCCCACCAAACCCTGGGCGGTCACAACCGGCATGCCATTTCTCAGCCCGGCATCCGAACCCTGGTCGATCAGGATATATTTTAAGAACGGATTTGGATCACGACCAATGACTGTTGCTGCCACATATGTGTTTTCCGGCTGCGACCTGGCAAAGTCCAATAGGGCATACAGGACACTGGCTTCACTGAGTTGCTGCTGCAATTCAATGATTTGCGTTTGCAACAGTGCAACCTGGTTTTTTAACTCCGCGTTTTCCTGGCGAATGGATGCCATATCCCGCGGGGCGGTAATAAATTCATACACTGCAAGGTAGCGGGTGGATATCCATCGCTGGGCAGCAACCAGGGGGGATTGTGCAGCTTTAAAAAGGGAGCCCATAAATCCGCTCAGGGATAGCAACAATAATCCAACGACAACCAGGACAAGAACAGCTGTTTGCCAAAAGCGGGGGATTGTTGGTTTCATGGGCTGATTTCACCTCCAATAAGGGAGGCGCAATCCGGCGAACTATGCAGGACGGCTGCCCGTCCGGTCCAAACCCACCAGGAAGTCATTGAACCGGTCCAGGTCCTCAAGGATCATCCCAGCCCCCCGGGCAACGCAGGTTAACGGGTCTTCTGCAACCCAAACCCGCAGGTTCAGTTCATCAGATAAACGCTCCGACAACCCCTGCAGCATGGATCCACCCCCAGCCAGGCAAATCCCGATCTCCATCAAGTCGGACACAATTTCTGGAGGTGATTCATCCAGGGCGTCCTTGACAGTATCAACAATTACCTGCACAGAACCGCTGATTGCCTCGCGCACTTCCACCGACGAAATTTCAAGCGATTCTGGCAAGCCAGTCACAAGATTGCGCCCGCGCACGGTAAAGGTCTTCTCATTGGGCAGTGGATAAGCAGAACCAATGGTGATCTTTACCTGTTCCGCCATCCGCTCACCAATCAAGAGGTTATATTTATTGCGGATATATTGAATGATGTCCTGGTCCAGTTCATCTCCTGCAACCCGCAGGGAACGGGAAACAACCCTGCAACCCGCAGGGAACGGGAAACAACTACGCCGCCCATGGAGATGACTGCCACCTCGGTGGTGCCGCCGCCAATGTCAACAATCATACTGCCGCGCACTTCTGCAACGGGAAGCCCGGCTCCCAGGGCAGCTGCCCGTGGTTCTTCAATTAGGTATGCCTCACGTGCACCGGCGGACATGGCTGCATCATACACAGCCCGCTTTTCAACTTCCGTGGCACCGGAAGGAATTCCAACAACCACCCGCGGTCTCGGCATGGGAACAATTGTCTGCTGGTGCGCCTTCCCGATAAAATATCCAAGCATCGCCTGGGTGATTTCAAATTCGGATATCACACCATCCCGCAAGGGACGGATCGCAACTACATTCGCAGGGGTTCTTCCCACCATTTCCTTCGCCTGCGCACCAATTGCCAATGGTCGGCGGCTGCGCTTATCAATCGCCACCCAGGAAGGTTCATTCAGAACGATCCCTTTTCCGCGCACATTCACCAGTGTGTTCGCGGTGCCAAGGTCAATGCCAATATCCAGTGAGAAAAGCCCAAGCAACCAGTTTAATGGATTAAACGCCAACCGATACTCCTTGTGAACCGGCAGGGATTTTTCTTGTGATTGAGATGTGTTTGATCATCTTGCCTGTCACAGTCTGGAAATGATTATACCAGAGCTTTTTAATGTGAACGGATGCCCCATGTCAAGGATAAAAAATCCCATCTTAACCAAATACCGTTTTCCCATCAACAGCCACATCCCTCAGGTATTCGTCTGCCAGAACGAATTTGTCCGCTTTCTTCTCCAATTTACCACGCAGGATGATTGCCTTAACCAGGGTGCGCATCAGTGCGTAGGCAAAAGCCTCCTCATCCAGGTCGCCATCCTTCCGAAACCTGACCAGGGATGCCAATTCATTCTGCAATTCAAAAAGCGCAGCCATCAGGTCCGATTCCGCCAGCGGCAGGGAGGATGCCAGGATCAACTCCAGGCTTTCCTTTATTTCCTTCAAATCTTCGCACCCCATCCTTGATGAGGTCTCCAAAAGATGCTGCCCTTCCTCTTGAATTGCTTTTTCAACGACATCGGTTGGAATCTCCCCGTAGCTTCCATTGGTATAGACCGTGGTGCTGCCAAATTGATAAAAGCGGGCTGCTCCCCTCTCCACCTTCAGAAAATCCGGGTGAAGCATGACACCAAGAAAATTATCCAGGGTGCCAAACAGCCTGGCAAAAAACATGCTTTTGGCAGGCTTCCACCGACGGGCTTCATTGCGTTCGATCAACCGGTTGATGATCAACACGGTAATCAGCATGACAATTGCTTCAGAAATCAGATTGATGAGGATATCTCGAAACATCGTCCCTCCCATTTTTGATACAATACAATCCTGTAAACCAAACGTTCATGCCAGCACTAAGATTATACTCAAGGATACCCGGTTATGAATCTCGAGATCATGCATCGTCCTTCTTATGCCCTCGCCGTGGTTAAACTTGCCTCCGGAGAGAGTATCCGCGCCCAATCCGGAGGCATGGTATCCATGTCTGCGGGGATTCGTGTCCAAACCCAGGCAACCGGCGGGATCATGAAATCTTTGGGGCGTTCCCTGCTTGGAGGGGAAAGCTTTTTTCAGAACATCTTCCAGGCTCCGCCTGAAGGCGGGGAGATCACCCTGGCTCCCCACCTGCCAGGAGATATTGAAACGATCCACATGACCGGTGAATCCTGGATGATCCAATCCGGTTCATTTCTGGCATCCGATCCGGGCATCAGCCTGGATACCAGGATCAGCCTGAAGACCTTCTTCGCTGCTGAAGGTTTATCCATCCTGGAGGCTTCCGGTCAGGGGACACTGCTCGTTTCATCGTACGGGGCAATTTTTGAACGCCAGCTTGCCCAGGGGGAAAGCTATATCGTGGACACCTCGCATCTTGTGGCTTTTGAGAGCCGCCTGCAGATGGAAACCCGCACCGTTGGCGGATTAAAATCCACCCTTGCCAGTGGAGAGGGACTGGTCGTACAGCTGACTGGTCCGGGACGGTTCCTGATTCAATCTCGATCCCCACAAGCATTCATCCAATGGTTGATCCCCCACATCCCAACATCAAAGGAATAACACCCATGAAACCCAAAGCTGCCTGGACGGATCGTTTTCAATACTGGCTGGATAATCAATTTTCGCGTGGCACAAGATCCCTGATTAAATGGCTTGGGATCATATCATTTGTTTTCATCAGCGTTATGGCTGCAATCGTCAGTCTTTTTAAAGTCCCGGTGAACAATGCCGAGCCTGTGCCCTTTTTTGAAGCATTCTGGCTGAGCCTGATGCGTACCCTGGATGCCGGCACCATGGGTGCGGATGTTGGCTGGTGGTTCCGGATTGCCATGTTTATTGTGACACTGACCGGTGTATTCATCATCAGCACCCTGATTGGTATTTTGACCAGCGGGATTGAAAACCGGATTGAAGAACTGCGCAAGGGTCGCTCGCGTGTCATTGAAGAGGGGCACACCGTTATCCTGGGCTGGTCGGAGCAGGTGTTCATCATTATCAACGAGCTGGTCCTTGCCAATGAAAACCAGGGGGATTCTTGTATCGTGGTGATGAGCGATCTTGAAAAAGTGGACATGGAGGATGATATCCGCCACAAGGTCCACGACCTGCAAAACACCCGGGTTGTCTGCCGGCATGGCTCTCCCATGGACATAACCGATTTGAGAATTGTCAATCTGAATACTGCAAAATCGATTATCGTCGTTTCCCCAATGAGTGAAAATCCGGACAGCGAGGTCATCAAGACAATCATGGCAATCGTCAACCATCCGGATCGGCGGGACGAGCCATACCACATCGTGGCAGAAATTGGCGAACCCGATCATGTGGAAGCAGCCATGGTGGTGGGCGGAAATGAAGTGGAATGGGTGCTTGTGGGTGATTTTGTTTCCCGGGTGATTGCTCAAACCTGCCGTCAATCCGGTTTATCAGTTGTCATTACCGATTTGCTGGATTTTGAAGGTGATGAAATCTACTTCACCCGCCACCCGGACCTCGTTGGAAAATCATTTGGGGATGCCATTACGTGCTTCCAGGACAATGCGGTCATGGGTATCAAACCATCCAATTCCCGCGCCATTCTCAATCCACCCATGGGGCAGATCCTTACAGAAGGGGATGATTTGATCATAATTGCTGAGGACGACGACAAAATCAACTATTCCCCGGTGGACCAATCCACCATTAAGCAGGGGCTGATTGTAAACTATCAACCCCCTCCTCAAAAACCGGAAAAGATGCTCCTGCTGGGGTGGAATTCCCGCTGTCCGGCGATTATTCATGAACTCAATTCATATATTGCGCCCGGCTCGGAAATTACCATCACGGCTCTTCCGGAGAGCATTCAACTGGAGGATCCGGACACATTCTCCAGCCTGGAAAATGCCCGCGTCAAGATTCTGCCCGGAAACACAACCCACCGGAGTACACTGGAAAACCTGGACCTGGGAAAATATAACCACGTCATCCTGCTGAGTTATTCGGATATTCTCCCGCCCCAGCAGGCAGATTCCCGCACACTTGTAACGCTTTTACATCTTCGTGACCTGGCAGATAAAAATCATTATCACTTCAGCATGGTCACGGAAATGATGGATGTGCGCAACCGAGACCTGGCGGCAGTTGCCCGGGCGGATGATTTCATCGTCAGTGACCGTTTGGTCAGCCTGGTGCTCGCCCAGGTATCAGAAAACAAACAAATAAACAGCGTATACCAGGATTTGTTTGATCCCGAAGGCGCAGAGATCTACCTCAAGCCCATCAGTGAGTATGTATTTCCCAACGCACCGGTCAATTTCTACACCTTGTTGGAAGCTGCCCGCCGCAAGGGAGAAACTGCCATTGGGTACCGCATCCAGGCTCACGCCCGGAATTCTGCCAAAAATTATGGGGTTTCGATCAACCCACCGAAACACAGGGAAATCACGTTTGCCATGGAGGATCGATTAATTGTCCTTGCCAATTCCTGATGGTTGGATGAAATGACAACAAACACCTCCCCTCCCAGCGCATCCCCAAACGACCCCGCAAATGATGAAATGACCATTTGGGAGCATGTGACTGATTTGCGCAAGCGGCTGCTGGTGAGCCTGGTGGCTTTGGTGGTTACTGTATCCATCAGCTTTTATTTCAGTGATGACTTAATCCACATCCTTGCCAGACCAATTGGAGGGATCGAAAAATTAATTTCCATTGAGGTAACTGAAAATGTCGGCGTGTTCATGAAAGTTTCGCTCCTGAGCGGATTCATCCTGGCACTGCCACTGATCGTTTACGAAATCCTTGGCTTTATCTTCAAAGGTCTGTATGAAAAAGAACGCCGCAGGCTGCTGATGATCATTCCATTTGCCACGCTTCTTTTCCTGGCAGGAGTTGCCTTTGCTTTTTTCATCATGCTGCCAAATGCATTGCCGTTTCTGCTGGGGTTTATTGGGGTTGAAACCACCCCGCGCCTGTCCAATTACTTCTCGTTTATCACCAGCTTGCTTTTCTGGATGGGGCTCAGTTTTGAAACACCGCTTGTTGTATTCATTCTTGCCCGGTTAAACGTCATCCAGCCAAAAGATCTGGCAAAACAATGGCGGATTGCAGTTGTGGTGATTGCCATTATTGCTGCTGTTGTCACACCCACACCCGATCCCATCAATATGGGGTTGATGATGCTGCCGCTGCTCGTTCTGTATGGTTTAAGCATTTTGCTGGCATGGTTCGCCACCCGAAAACAATCCGGGCAAAAAGAGTTATAATCAATCCATAGGAGAAATCAAAATGCCTCGAGTTGATCTTCCTGAATTAATCATTATCCTTGTGATTGTTATTTTGCTGTTTGGGATCGGTCGCATCAGCAAAATTGCCGGTGAAATGGGGAAAAGCATCAGATCCTTTCGGGATGGTTTAAAAGGCGATGACTCTGGTGATGGCGTACAACCAGAAAAGCAGGAACCACCCGAAAAGTAAAAAACCTGATTAAGTATCACAAACAAACAAAAAAGGAGGCGGATTGCCTTCTTTTTTGTTAATCATCACTCTGCTTTGGAGGATCATCCTCCAATCGGGGGGGTGCAATTGTATTTTCATCCTCTGGATAACCGGATGGCTCCACCCAATCAGCAGGACGGACGTATGGATAACTGCCCTGCTCGCCCTCCGGATTTTGGATCGATTGCTGCACCTGTCGCAGTTCCGCCATGCTCTCGTCCAGCCCCGTTTCCCGCATGATTTGCTTCGGCAGGGTCTGAATTTCCCGCCCTGTATCCACCAGCAAAGCCCAGATGGGAGATTTAAGAAACTTCCGAATCCCCGCCCCCACGCTTCGGGCAAATTTTACCATCCCATCCGGTCCCAGGATAACCAATGCCAGGACGAGGATAAAAAAAACCTCCAGAATGCCAATACCAAAGAAATCCATTCTTGACAAATTATATCACCTTCCTCATTCGATATAAATTCCTAAAAATTCCCTCTTTATTAATGACAATTATTGTGTATAATAAATTCACTAAAACGTTTAAGGTAACTGGTAAAGCCTGATGAGTGTCACAATCCGTGATATTGCCCGAAAATTAAACCTGTCCATCACCGCAGTCTCCCGCGCTCTCGATGGCTATCCGGATATTTCCGCGGCCACCAGGGAAAAAGTCCGGCAGGCTGCCCTGGAAATGGGCTATGTTCCCAATCGTGCTGCCCGGCAGCTGCGCCGGCAAAAAACAGACACAATCGGCTACATCCTGCCCGTCTCCTCCCCTCAACACACGGAATCCTTCCATACGGTGTTCATGGAGGGCATGAGCGAAGAGGCTGCCATTCACCGATATGACCTGTTGATTTCCACTGCCCCTCCCTCCTCCCCCGAAGAGCAATCCATCTATCAATCCTGGATTCAATCCCACAAAGTGGACGGAATGATCATCAACCGCATCCAGTTGCATGATTGGCGGGTGCATTACCTTGCCGGTCAACTCTTTCCATTTTGCGCCCTGGAGGATAGCGGCGATGATCTTGATTATCCCCGTGTGGAAGTTGCCAACCAGGCTGGGATGACCGCATTGGTGCAGCATATCCATCAGCAGGGGTATCAGCGCCCCGCCTTCATTGGCGGACCCGTCAATCTGAAAATCCAGCAGGACCGGCTGCAAGGATACCTGGATGGATTGCAAATCACAGGGCTGCCATACGACCCGCTTCTCGTGGAAACCTCGGATCTGACTGGCATCAGCGGGTATCTTGCCTGCCAACGACTGCTTTCCTCCAATTTTCCACCGGACGCCATTCTGTGCATCAATGATGATGTCGCCTTCGGCGTCATGCGCGCCATCCACGAAACTGGGCTTCGTGTGGGCAGGGATATTGCTGTAACAGGATTTGACGGCTTGCAGGAATCCGGGTTCACCACACCGTCCCTGACAACCGTGGAACAACCAGTCCATGAGATTGGCCGCGAGTTAATTCGCATTCTGCTTGCCGAAATCCAGAATCAATCTGCAATCGAACGACTGAGACGCATCACACCCAGCCTGCAAATCCGGGAATCCACGCAAAAATAATCTTCATCCGGATATTGTCAGTTTATGCCCGATGGAACCCACCGGATCTTCATGCCA
>JAGVUS010000472.1 GCA_019136175.1 Chloroflexota bacterium
GCTCCCAATGCCCTCCGCAATCATGAGAAAGAACAATGATTTTTCCGGTGCCAGCCACTGTTGTGCCTGGGCGCGGAACTTGTCCCAGCCCCAGACAAGAAAGGTCAGGATGTTGACGATGATGTATTATGCACTGAACAATCCATCTTGGACTGGAAAAAACAGGAAGGATATGATTCTCTTGTTGAACCATATCCTTCCAAGAATTGCCCAGTACATTAGGACTCAAATTCCAGTTTTCCGCGGGCGCGCATTTCGGTTGGCAACAGTGCTGCATATATTGCAGAGAGAACTGGTACTTCCAACCCGGCAGCGTGTCCCATCCGGACAACCGCGCCAATCAGGGATTCCATTTCAGATTTGCGCCCGGCAATAATATCGCGCTGCAGGGATGATGTTGTATGCGCCGGTTGGGCATCCCCGAATGCCAGGGTTTTGTCCACAATGTCATTTGGCAGGGAAATGCCAATTGCTTCTGCAACCTGTTTGATTTCCCTCATACAGGCGATCAGCATGGCGCGGCTTTCCGGGATGCTGCGATAAATACCCATGGGGGCGCGGGTAATGGCTCCCATACTCCCAAAGGAACCAATCATCATTTCTTTTTTCCACAATTCGGCTTCAATATCCGTGGTCAGTTCGGGCTCAATACCGGGAGTACGCTGCATGACCTCCAGGAGGCGGAGTGAGCGGGGAGTCCGGTGGTGGTTGAATTCACCAAACACAAAGGAGCAGGTCTCGCCGCCATGATAAATGTAGCCGGGTTCCTTCAGAATGACAAACACCCGCACGGCGCCGCCAAGTACATGTTCCATTCCCAGCACCTTGCCAAACTCATCCGGAGCATCCACTCCGTTCTGGGTGGTTACAATCATAGTGTCCGGACCGACCATGGGGCGCATCAATGGGGCGATCTCCGGGATGTGGTGGGTTTTTACACAAGGGATGATGACATCGACAATCCCCACTTCTGCGGGGTCATCGGTTGCATGAACCTGCAGGTGGAGGTTTCCGAGTGCGCTGTCCAACCTCAAGCCCCGGGTTTTGAGTGCCTGAAGGTTATCCCCGCGGGCGATAAAAACCACATCCTCACCGGCATCTGCCAGCCTGGCACCGTAATATCCACCGACTGCACCTGTTCCATAAATGGCGAACCGCATGATTACCTCCTGAAAAATGGAATGGTTGAATTATAACAATGAAAATCAGTATAATTTATGTGTATTCTGTACCATGATATCCATCAGATTTTCTGGGTGGTTTTGATTGCTGATTCAAAAAGTGCTTGAAGATATCAATAGATCGCCGGACTTTCATCGTTCCAGGTATGGCGACGATGACCACCTGCACGCGGCAATTTCGTGGATTGAAACTGCCTGGAAGGCGGCTGGTGAGACGGGGATTTCCAAGGGGTATGATCTCATTCGAAGAAGGTGGTCACCAGCGTATCCTGAAACCACCGGCTATACCATCCCCACCCTGCTCAACCTGGCGGTAATATTGAAGCGACCAGATCTGGCAGAAATGGCTCTTCGCCTGGCAGAGTATTTATTGAAGGCATCCGATCCAAATGGAGCGGTTGTTCACTGGCAGGCAGGGGGGGGAGCGCAGCCGGTTATTTTTGATACGGGTCAGGTATTGTTTGGGCTGCTGGCAGCTTTTCAGTATTCAGGGGATGCCAGGTACCTGGATGCGGGAGTGAGGGCGGGGAATTGGCTGGTGTCCGTCCAGTCCAGTTCAGGTTCCTGGGTGCAGTACCAGCACCTGGGTACTGAAAAAGTAATTGATACACGGGTTGCCTGGGCTTTGCTATTGTTGGACCGACAGGTGGGTGGGAATCCCAAGTATCGTCTTGCTGCGCGAAAAAACCTGGATTGGGCTGTCAGCCAACAGGACCAATCCGGTTGGTTTGATAAATGTGCTTTTCGGCTGCAGGACGATCCATTGACTCATACCCTTGCATATACCGCTGAAGGATTGTATGAATCGGGCTTGCTGCTGGGTGAAGAGAGTTATTGTATTCATGGGAGGAAAACTGCCGACCAGGCGCTTGCGCATCAGAAACCGAACGGCAGCCTTCCGGGAACTTTTGGAACGGGTTGGACAAGACCGGCTTGGTGGAGCTGCCTGACAGGCAATGTGCAGTTTGCCCGCTTGTGGCTGCTGCTTTACCGGGATACGGGGGAGCCGCATTACTATTCCGCTGCCAGGCAGGGATTAAGTTTTGTCATGTATTGCCAGGACATGGAAACAACTCATCCGGCTGTCCGGGGTGGGATTGCCGGATCATTTCCCATCTATGGAGCATATGAGCGATTGAAATACCCCAACTGGGCGTCAAAATTTTTCATCGATGCCATCCTGGCAATTTCCGTGGCGGATGGGCGGATTACTTCCATTGTGTATCAGGGATAAATGGATTGGTATGAGATGACCATCCTTTCGTGGGTTTTGTGGATCCTTCTGCTTCTTCCATTGCTCTACTGGTTCAGTCTGGCAGTGGCATCCATTAAAGCACCGCCCTGTCCTAATAATGGCAACAGGATTCCGCAAACTCGGTTTGCCCTGGCAATCCCGGCACACAACGAGGAAGCTGTAATTTCAGAAACGGTTCAACGGCTTTTACAGATGGATTACCCGGCGGAATTATTCCGGGTATGCATTGTTGCAGATTACTGTGATGACCAGACTGCATTTCTTGCCCGGCAGGCAGGGGCGCTGGTATTTGAGCGAAATACAGGCAAGCGTACTGGGAAGGGAGCTGCCCTGCAATGGCTGTTTCAGCAGGTATTGCAGGAACCTGGTTTGGATGCCATTGTTGTGTTTGATGCAGATACCCTGGTGGACCCTTCATTTTTGCGAATCATGGATGCCCGTCTGGCAAATGGGTCGCAGGTCATTCAAGGTCAACATGTGATTTCCAATCCATCTGATGGCTGGTTTCCCGCGCTGACCTGGGCAATGTTTCTGATTGATAATCGCTATCAAAACCTGGGCAGAGTGAATTTGGGATTGTCTGCCAAACATATGGGGGATTCGATATGTTTTCAGACGGATGTCTTGCGGAAATTGGGTTGGGGGGAAGGATTGACGGAAGATTATCAACTACGCCACAGGCTGGTTCTGGCAGGGTATCGAATAGATTATGAGCACCAGGCAAAAGGGTATGGGGAGGCGCCGCTTGGCTGGGAACAGGCGAGGAAACAGCGATTAAGATGGTTGAAAGGAACCAGGGAGTCAAACCGTGGAAATATCCGTCAAATGCTGGCAGCTGCAATACGGGAACGTTCCATGGCAATCATGGATTGTGTCTTACAGGCTGTTATTCCATCGTTCTCAACCATTGCTGTCTTTGCCATGGGATTCCTGATACTCCAGGTGCTGGTTAATCTGATATTACCGGACCCCATATTTCCCCGGAATGTTTTAATCGCCTGGATTTGCCTGGTGGTCCTTGCGTTTTTCTATCCGATGGGGGGGTTGCTTCTTGAAAAAGCTCCCTTGAAAGCTTACCTGGTAATTTTAACAGGCCCCTTTTTTATTCTCTGGCGAACCATCCTGGTATTGCGTATTTTCCTGGGCAAGGGGGAAATTTCCTGGGTGCGGACGCAGCATGGACGCAAAAAAGCGGACTGATGCCCTTTTGCAAAACTTACTCCCAATCGTGACTTAAATCCTGGAAAGAAATTCCCGGATTTCATCCGGGTTTCCCTTCCATGGTCCGGGAGTTTCCTGCTTCTGGCTGGTAATCATGCCCGCCCAGCGGCAGGCGGTTGCCGGGTCTGCCTGCTGGCGCATTGCGATGTAAGTGGAAAAACAAGTATCACCCCTGCCGGTTCTGCCTGCCAGTGACCGGGGGGTGAAAGGTGCGGAATAAAAGTTTCCATCCACAAACACGGTCACGCCTGAAGATTGCGTCAGGACAATTTCGCGAGGTCCCATTTCACTGAGGGCGCGGGCAGCCTGCTGTAGGTCCGATTCACCGGTAAGAAATTCCGCCTCAGCCCGATCCACCTTCAACCAGGTGACGGATTTTAATCCTTGCTCCATCTCTGCCCAGGGTTGAAAAACCAGGTCATTTCCAACGGGTACTCGAACAAACCCCTGGATATCCATGCCCAGCGGTGCCCGCCGGGAAAGCTGGCGCAGCAAGTCAAGATCCACCTCACCGGAAAAGAGGGGTGTCAGCTGGATGGCTTTGACGTTCAGATTGGGGATGTCATCCAGGGAATATCGCCCGCCAAAACCAATCGGGATGCAGATGCGGCGTTCCATATCCGAAGACTGGTAGTAGTTGGCAATTCCCGAGGTGCCGTCCGCCGGGATGGGGAATACGCGGATTCCCTCCTGTTGTAATTCTTCCAGGCGCGGAAAGTCATCCGGGTGAAGCCTGGTGACCACGGCAACGTTCAAGCCCAGTCGTTTGATGACGACACTGCCGTAATATACCCCTCCACCGGAGGCAATTTCCTCCACCCCATCCACGATTAACTTGTCTTTGGCAAAATTGCCAATCATCAGGATGTCGAAATCTGCCATCTCAACCCTGTTCCGCCGGTAAAACTTGGATGCAGTCCTGGGCGAAGGTGGCAGTTACCTCCTCGCCTTCAGGGAAAAGTTCCATGGCGGACGGATCATTTTCCAGGGCGGTTATCAACTCTCCACCAATTTCCACGTCATACTCAATGACATTACCCAGGTAGACTGCCCGCCGAACCACACCCGGATACATGCCCCCCGTCTTTTTTACTGTGACCATTTCGGGTCGAACAATCAGGGTCACCTTTTCGTCTTTTGAAAAATCACGGATGATATTCTGCAAATGCAGGGTCTCTCCCAGGGTGCTTACCCGGATTGTCCCATGATCCTGCTCAAGGACGGTTCCCGGGACAAAATTGGCTCTCCCGATGAAATTTGCCACAAAACGGCTGTTGGGATAGCGGTATATTTCCATTGGTGTACCGACTTGTTCAATCAAGCCCAGGTTCATTACCACAACCCGATCAGAAAGGGTCATGGCTTCAATCTGGTCATGGGTAACGTATACGCTGGTAATATTCAGTTCCTTTTGAATGCGACGGATTTCCGTGCGCATTTCTTCGCGCAGCTTGGCATCCAGGTTGGATAGCGGCTCATCCATTAGAAGAACCTTGGGTTCCATCACCAGGGCGCGGGCAAGCGCAACGCGCTGCTGCTGACCTCCAGAAAGCTGGTTGGGTGCACGCTGCCCGTATCCCTCCAGGTGTACCAGGTCCAGAACCCGGTTCACGCGTTCAGTTATTTGTTTCTTGGGCACTTTCTGAACATTTAAACCATAGGCAATATTTTCAAATACATTCAGATGAGGGAAAATGGCGTAACTCTGGAACACCATGGACATTTCCCGTTTATGGGGTGGTAGGGTGTTGATTTCCTCGCCATCCAGGATAATTTTTCCGGTGGTGGGAAATTCAAATCCGGCAATCATCCGCAGGGTGGTGGTTTTTCCGCATCCCGATGGTCCCAGCAGCGTTACCAGTTCCCCCTTTTGAATATCAAGGTTTACTTGATTGACAGCAGTCACCTCACCCACATTGCCGCGAGGTGGAAATACTTTGGTGATGTGTTCGAGTTTCAGATACAAGGTGGCACCCTCTCTGGATAAAATGATTAAAAGCCCTGGCTGAGATCCACACCTTCACGCCCTTTAAACAGGCGCTTGGTGATCAGGTTCAGGACTGCAATGGCGATCATGACAAAGATAATGATCACGGTGGAATAGGCGGCTGCAATGCTGACACCACCCTGCTCCCACTCACTGAGAATGGAAGCCGTGACGATCCTCCACTTGGCGTTAACCAGGAATATGATGGCAGACAGGCTGGTCATGTGGCGGGTGAAACTGAAGATCAAGCCGGCAAACAGGGCGGGCAAAATCAGCGGCAGGGTCACTTTACGGAAGGTGTACTGCGCGTCTGCACCAAGGATGTTGGATGCTTCCTCGATGGAGGGATCAATTTGCTGAAGGGATGCCACACCTGCGCGGACGGACGCTGGCAGCGAACGGACAATGTAAGCTGCCATGATAATATATGCCCCTCCCACCAGCGCAAAGGGAAGATCCATGAAAGACAGGGCACAGGGGATGATCAATCCGATGATCCCGAGGATGAGTCGAATCGAGCGGTTTTTCTCGCTTTGCAGGAAAATGATTCCTACCAGGAAGAGGACAATTGCCAGAAGTGTGGGGGGAGGTTGAATCAAGACTTTGAGATGATCAGCAAACTGGAAGATGGCATTGGAGAAAAAGCCTCGCTCCAGGCTGCGGCTGAAGTTTGCAATGGGAGCGGAAATTGCCTGCGCCCAGTTGTTGGACATCACATAGACTCCCAAAAGACCAATTGCCAGGGCAGGCAGTATTTTTCTGCGTGTGATCAACAGGACAATTGCCATCAGGACATACAGGCTTCCAAGCAGGTAATACAATTGGGTGGAATTGATCCCTTTAATTAATACACCAATGGCAGTACCAGCAATCAGGATTAACAACCTCTCCCTCGAGGTTTTACCAACAACCTGCACATAGAACAAGGCAAGGAGAGCATAGATGATTATGGCAACTCCCATCCGTGGTTGATTGAATGCCATGATGAAGCCAATGCCCAGGATGGTACCGGGGATGGCACCTCCGAGGTTGGAGGTAAAATCAAGCGCTTCCTTGCCGCTGAATTTCTTGCGCACCACCAGCC
>JAGVUS010000002.1 GCA_019136175.1 Chloroflexota bacterium
GAGATCGTTCAGGTAATGGTCAAGGCTGCCACCATGGGGGAAGAAGCAGAGACCCAGACCTGGTTCCGCATCTGGTGGTAGATCGCCCATGTCCTTTGTTCACCTCCACGTCCATACGCAATATTCCCTGTTGGATGGCTTCTGCAATATTGGCAGGCTCATCCAGCGGGTAAAAGACTTGGGCATGCCGGCGGTGGCAATCACCGATCACGGCACCATGTACGGGGTGATCGAGTTCTACAATGCCGCCGTCAAGCAGGGCATCCGCCCCATCATCGGGCTGGAAGCCTACCTCTCGCCCCGCCGCATGACCGACCGGGATCCCCGGCTGGACCGCACGCCCTATCACCTGCTGCTGCTGGCGGAAAACCAGGCAGGCTACCGCAACCTGCTGAAAATCGCCTCGGCGGCGCAGCTGGAGGGGTATTACTACCACCCCCGCATTGACCACGAATTCCTGGCGGAACACGCTGAAGGGCTGATCTGCACCACCGGCTGCCTGGCAGGCGAGGTGCCCCGCCTGATCATCGAGCGCGGACCCGACCTGGCGCGCCGCCAGCTGGACTGGTATTACCAGGTCTTTGGTCCCGATCACTTCTTCTTTGAATTGCAGCAGCATCCCATTCCCGAACTGGGGATTGTCAACCGCCACCTCCTGGAATGGGGCGATCACTACCATGCCCGCTACATTGCCACCAATGACGCCCATTACATCCAGCGGGAGGATGCCCGCCTGCAGGATATTTTGCTCGCCATCCAGACCCAGTCGGTGCTGACCAACCCGAACCGGATGCGCATGAATGATGACAGCTACTACCTGCGCACCCCGCAGGAGATGCAGGAACTCTTCCGCGAAAAGCCCCAGGCGGTGACCAACACCCTGGAATTTGCTGAGCGCTGCAACGTGGACCTTTCCAACAAGGAATACCACCTGCCGCGCTTCCCCGTCCCGGAAGGGCAGACCGCCCAGACCTACCTGCGCCAGCTCTGCGAGGACGGCATCCGGCGGCGGTACGCCAGCCGGGCAAACGACCCCAAGGTGCGTGAGCGCCTGGAATACGAACTGGACGTCATCCACACGATGGGCTTTGATGCCTATTTTCTCATTGTGTGGGACCTCTGCCGCCACGCCCGCCAGGAAGGCATCTGGTACAATGCGCGCGGCTCGGCAGCCGGTTCCCTGGTGGCGTATGTCCTCGATATCACCCTGGTGGAGCCGCTGGAACACGGCTTAATCTTTGAGCGCTTCCTCAACCCGGGGCGCATCTCCATGCCGGATATTGACCTGGACTTCCAGGATGACCGCCGCGCCCACGTGATGCAGTACTGCGCCGAAACTTACGGCAACGACCACGTGGCGCAAATTATTACCTTTGGTACGCTTGGCGCCCGCGCCGCCATCCGCGATGTGGGCAGGGTGATGGACATCCCCCTGGCGGAGGTGGACAAGGCAAGCAAGATGCTGCCCAACGTGCCCAGCAAGGCGATCAGCATCAAGGAATCGCTGGAAGCCATCCCTGATTTCAAGGCGCTCTATGACTCGGCGGATTACATGAAGACCCTCATCGACACCGCCTGCCAGATGGAAGGCGTGGTGCGCCATGCCGGGACGCATGCCGCCGGGGTGGTGATTACCGATGAACCGGTGGTGCAGTATGTCCCGCTCCACCGCCCCACCAGCGGATCGGACGACAACCCCATCAAGACCATGACCCAGTTTGAAATGGCAATCCTCGATGGGCTGGGTCTCTTGAAGGTGGATTTCCTCGGGTTGACCTCCCTGACGGTGATGCAGCGCGCCTGCGACCTGATTAACGCCCGCCATGGGGTGCGCTACAACCTGGGCAACATTCCGCTGGATGACCCCGACAGCTACGAACTGATGGGGCGCGGGCAGACGGCGGGCGTCTTCCAACTGGAAGGCTCCGGCATGACCCGCTTCCTGGTGCAGATGAAGCCGCACACCCTGGCGCACGTCATCGCCATGGTTGCACTCTACCGCCCGGGTCCCATGCAATTCATTCCCACCTACATCCAGCGCATGCACGGCGAGGAACCGGTGGAATACCGCCATCCCGCCATGGAGCCGATCTTCTGTGAGACGTATGGCATTGCCATCTACCAGGAACAACTGATGCGCGCCGTGGTGGAGCTGGCAGGCTACACCCTGCCCGAAGCGGACGACTTCCGCAAGGCAATTTCCAAGAAGGACAAGGAAAAAGTCATCAAGCACCAGGCGAAGTTCATCAAGGGGGCGGTTGCCCGCGGCATTCCCCGGGAGACTGCGGAAAAAATCTTCGCCGATTGGGAGGAGTTTGCCCGTTACGGCTTCAACAAGAGCCACGCCGCCGATTACGGTGTGATTGCCGTGCAGACCGCCTACCTGAAGACACATTACCCCGAGGAATACATGACCGCCCTGCTGACCGCCTCGATGAGCGACACCGGCAAGGTGGCATTCTATGTCGCCGACTGCCGCAGCCTGGGCATTGAAGTGCTGCCGCCGGACGTGAACCACAGCCAGTGGGAGTTCAGCCTGGAGGACCGGGAGGGCGCCAAACCTGCCATCCGCTTTGGGCTGGGCGCCATCAAGAACGTTGGCTCGGGTCCGGTGGATTTGATTGTGCGCACCCGCAGCGAAAAACCCTTTGCCGATCTGAGCGATTTTGCCAGGCGGGTGGATCTGCGCACGGTGGGCAAGCGCTCGCTGGAATGCCTGGTCAAGGTTGGCGCACTGGATTCATTTGGTCCGCGGCTGGCGCTGCTGGCGGCACTCGACCGCATCCTGGCGGTTTCCGCCAACCACCAGCGGACGGCTTTGAGCGGGCAGATGACCTTCTTTGGCATGGCAGGCGTGGAGGAGACGATTGAACTGCCCCGCGCCTCCGCCACCGACCCGCGTGAGCAGCTGGAATGGGAACGCGAGCTGATGGGTCTGTACATCACCGACCATCCGCTCTCACGCCATGCCGAAACGCTGCGCCGCCAGGTATCGCATTTCTCCGCCCAGCTTGCCGAGGCGCACCACCAGGAAAAGGTGCGGGTGGCGGGCATGGTCACCCGCTTCCGCCATCACCAGACCAAAGCTGGAAAGCCCATGGGCTTTGCCACGATTGAAGACATCCAGGGGAACGTGGAACTGGTGCTCTTCCCCAAGACGTGGGAGAAATATCATCACCTGCTGACGGTGCATGCCGTGATTGCCGTGGAAGGCAAGGTGGACTCCGAGGGCAGCGAGCCCAAGGTGCTGGTGGACAGCATCCGCCTGGTGGACCTGGAGGATGCCCCCCCCGACGTGCCGCTGGATGCCGGTGCGCCGCTGGATGACCTGCCGTGGGACGAGGACGGTCCGCCGCCCCCGCCGGATGACTGGGAGCCAATGCCGCCCGCCCCGCTGGACGAGGAGTACATCCCGCCCAGCCCTGCCAGCCCCGAACCCCCGCCGCAAGCCCAACCCAAACCGCAGGCGGAGCTAAAATCACCCGGCAGGCAGACCTATGCCCGGCAGCAGCCGGAATCGCCTGCCCGCAAGGCGGCGGAACCGCCGCCCGCACCTGCCAGCCCGGTTCCCGGGGGCGTCCAGTACATTTCCGTCCCGCCGGTGACGAACGGCAAGCCCGCCAAACCGCCCCAAATGGTGACGGTGGTGGTGCGCGCCACCGGGCAGAAATCCCGCGATGTACTGCGCCTGCGCCACCTGTACGGGCTGCTCGTCTCTTCGCCGGGGCAGGACCGCTTTGCCCTGATGCTGCATGAGAACGGGCACAACTACCTGATGGAATTCCCCAACGTAACCACGGGGGTGAACAACGACCTGCTGAAAGCCCTGGGAGACCTGGTGGGCAGGGAAAACGTGCGCGTGGAAGCGCTGCCTGCCGCCTAGCGCTGCAGGGTGCTTCTTTTCCGAACCGGAAACCTGCTTGATTAACCCGCTTTGTGACCGGGTTCCAGGGTTGGCTGCTGGAGCTGCTGGAAGCGTTCCACGATCATGGGCAGGAACTGCGCCACCACCTGTGGATCGAACCGCCTGCCCGATTCCATGGCAATGTATTCAATCGCTTCCTGCGATGTCCAGGCTTCCCGGTAGGGGCGTTCGCTCGTCAGGGCATCCCACACATCCACCACGCTGAAAATCCGGGCAAAGAGCGGAATTTCCTCCCCCTTCAGCCCGCTGGGGTAGCCCTCACCGTCCCAGCGCTCGTGGTGGCAGAGGGGAACATCCTGGATGGCGCCGGAGGGGTGGAATGGCTGCAACATGTGCAGGGCATAAGCAGGGTGCTGCTGCATGATCTCCCACTCCTGCGGCTCCAGCGGACCGGGCTTGAGCAGGATGGCATCGGGGATGACCATCTTGCCGATATCGTGCAGCAGGCTGCCCCGCCGCAGGTCCACCAGCTGATCATCCGTCAGCCCCAGCCGCTGCCCCAGCGCCACCGCCATCTCCGCCACGCGGCGGGTGTGTCCTTCCATCTCGCGGTTGCGCACTTCCATTGCCCGCCCCCAGCCTTCAATGATGCGGTCAAAGGCATCCACCTGGCTGGCGTGTGCCTCCGCCAGGTGACTGAACAGCCGGGCGTTTTGCAGGGCAATCCCGGCGGTATTGGAAAGCAGGCTCAACAGCTCCACGTCCTTTTCGGTAAAGTGGTTCTGCTCCAGGCTCTGCACCATCACCACGCCCAGCACCTGCCCATCCGCCAGCATGGGTGCCAGGATGCCGGATTGGGAAACCGGCTCATCCGGCTCCACGCAGATGATATGGGAGGCGGTATGCAGGCGGTCTGCCAGGTTATGCACCAGCAGCGGCTGGCGGGTGTGGATCACTTCGCTCTGGGTTCCCCGCCCGGGATCGGCAAGCGGCAGTGCCGGCAGCGAGCGGATGTCAACCAGCCGCTGATCCATCTCCCAGTAGACACATTCAATTTCCTTCCGGGTCCCGTGGTACAGGCAGACGCTTACTTCACTTACGTGGGGCATCACCTGGTGAATGACCCGGCTTAACTTCTCATAAATCTGACCAGGCTCCAGCGTTTCCGCCAGCGAGCGCGCCAGGCTGCTGGCAACCGCCAGCTGGTGATAGCCTGCCTGCAGAAGTTCCTCGGTGCGCTTGCGGTCGGTGATGTCGGTGATCATCGACAGGATGCATTCCTGGTCGCGGTACAGCACCGCTTCTGCGGAAACCAGGGTGGTGATGATTTCGCCGGAGCGGGTGCGGAGCCGCAGTTCCAGGTTGTGCAGCTTGTTCTGGCTGCGGATGGTGCGCACCAGGCGGCGGCGGTCTTCCGCACTGAGCCAGACGTTCAACTCCCAGGCGGTGTACCCAATCATCTCGTCCCGGGAATAGCCCACCAGGTTCAGATACTCGTCATTTGCCGCCAGGTAGCGGGCATCGCTGCGGGTGCTGAGGGCAACCGCAACCGGACTGGCTTCCACCAGCCGGTTCAACAAGTCCCCCGTGTCCAGGATTTTGCGCGGGGCGGTCCGCCTGCGCAGCGGACGTATGATGGATGTCATTCCCAGCTGCCTCCAGGGTTTGATGATGGGTTCGTGGAATGGGAGGGGCGTTCTATCATGGAATACAGGGTCACCCGGTTACGCCCACTGTTCTTGGACTGGTAAAGGGCTTCGTCCGCGCACTCCACCAGTGCGTCCAGTGTGCGCACCTGGCGTGTAAGGGCTGCCACGCCAATGCTTGCCGAAAGCGAGAGGGGATGCCCCTCCACCTCGAAGGGCGTGGAGGCAATCACCAGGCGCAGCCGTTCTGCCACCTGCTGGGCAGTATCCAAGTCATTTTCCACCAGTAAAATCACAAATTCATCTCCGCCGTACCGGCAAATGATATCCATGTCCCGCAGGCAGGACTGCATCCGGTAAGCCACCACTCGCAGCAGCCGGTCGCCCACGATGTGCATGAAGCGGTCGTTGATTTCCTTGAAGAAATCGAGGTCCAGCATTAACACCGCCAGGGGACGATTATACCGCAAAGCGTGATCCACTTCGCGGTTTCCCAATTCATATAAACCGCGCCGGTTGTACACCCCGGTCAGCTCATCGAGGATGCTCAGCCGCTGGAGGTCGGCGTAGAGCTGAGCGTTTTGCAGGGCGGCGCCAAGCTGGTTGGCAAACAGTGCCAGCGAGGGGATATCCTCTTTTTGCAGCGTTTCGCTCCACATGGATAGCACGCCGATCAGCTGCCCCTTGGTCAGCAGGGGCAGATACATCACCCGGGCGGCAGGGGTGATTTTCACTTCGTTACAAAATGCATCCATCCCGCCGCCCAGCACACCGCCCAGCAGCTGGGTGATGATCTGGCGCGGGTTTTCCAAAATGCCGCCGGTGACAACCCCCGCCGGGGTATCCTGGATGGGAAAGAGCGCCGTACTGAGGGAAAATTCCGCCATCCGGATGGACAGAGCCTCTTCCATCCGGGTGACAAGTTCGGCATCCAGCGAAATGTACGCCGGGTGCAGGTTGCCGGTTTCCGGGTTGACGAGCATCACCAGGCACTGGATGTCCATGCGGCGCAGTTCGTTGCCCACCGCAGCAAGGATGGCATCGGTGGTGGCTGCCACCTGGATTTGTGCCGCCACGTTCGACAGGGCAGTGATCAGGGCATTGGTGCGGGTGAGTTCGTCGGCGCGCGCCTGGTTTTGGGCCGCGCTTTGCTGGATGCGGGCTGCCTCCTCCACGCGCTCGGTCACATCCCGGCAGGTGAAAAT
>JAGVUS010000201.1 GCA_019136175.1 Chloroflexota bacterium
CCCTCCCCAGCCAACCGCAACCCCCACGGAGGGAGGGGGCGAAACACCCCAACCGACCGAGGAACCCACCCCGGAACCAACCCCCACGCCATAAATAATCCGCTCAATCAGGGATTGGGACGTTCCGCTGTGTAGAATTTCCTCGGTAGGTACTGTCAATTACAAGCGCACCAGGACCTGTGCCTGCCAGATATACGCCATTTCATCTTCTACTGTGGAGCATTCCTTTAAACACCTGCAGTGTGACCAGGAGGGAGGCTGCCAAAGTCAGCACTGCAAGCAAAAGAGCCAGCACATCTGTTCGTTTCACGCGGTTTTCCCCCTCAGGCTTCAGCTTAATGCAACCCGCCCTGCCAGGTCATGCACCAGGGCACTGGTAATCTGAACCGGGATAATTTTTCCTTCCTCCGCCCGCCCTTCAATCATGACCATTCCATCAATCTCGGGGGCATCCCGGAAGGAACGCCCAATGGAAATCTCATCAGAAATACCCTCCACCAGCACAGGCATCGTCCGCCCCACCCACGCCTGGTTTCGTCGCAGGGATATACCCTCCTGGTGAAGCATTAACCGTTCCAGGCGCTCATCCTTCACCTCACGGGGAATAGGATCACCCAGTGGTTCGCTGGTGGTGCCAACCTCAAAGGAGAACGGAAAAGCACCCACCCGGTCCAGTTGAATTTCCTCGAGGAAATCCAGCAGCATTTGAAAATCCTCTTCCGTTTCACCCGGATATCCAACAATGAAGGTGGAACGCAGAGCAAGATCTGGCAGCGCAGCCCGCATTTTTTCCACCGTGCGGTGGACCCAATCCATGTTGGCTTGTAAAACAGCCGGGCTGGCATGCTGGAGGGGCATATCGAGATAGGGCAATATCTGCTTGCGCTCTGCCATAACGGAGATCAGTCGGTCCGTTACGTATCCCGGATACGCGTACATCACCCGAATCCAGGGAACATCCGGGATGGCGTCCGTCATCTGCTCCAACAATCCTGCAAGACCATCCTTCATTCCCAGGTCATGCCCGTAATCCGTGGTATCCTGGGCAATCAGGATGATTTCCTGGATGCCCAGGTCCTGTAGAACCCTTGCCTCACGCAGAATATCATCCGGGCGGCGGCTGACAGTGGTTCCCTTGATCAGTGGAATGGAGCAAAATGCACAGGGTCTGCGGCATCCGTCTGCAATCTTGAGGTACGCACTGCTTCCCTGGATGGCTGCCCTTAATACACCATATTCAGCGTGTCCCACGTCCGGTACATCAGGAAGGTGATAGAGAGCCTGGGGTGGTTTCCCTCCCCGCAATCCTTCCACAACCTGCAGGATATCCATCCAGCGGCGGGTGCTGAGAATTCCATCCAGCCCGGGAACTTCAGCAACAATCTGCTCACCATAACGCTGGGTAAGGCATCCGGCAGCAATGACTTTCTGACCCGGTTTCTTGCGGCTCGCAAGCCTGCGCAATTCCTCAAGCGATTCTTCGCGCGCTGGCTGAATAAATCCGCACGTATTGACAATCAGAAATTCCGCCTTGCCGGGGCGATCCACAGGTTGGTACCCCGCGCCCCCCAGCAATTCCATCATGGACGCAGAATCAACGGTATTTTTGGCACAGCCCAGGGAAACAAGATAGTACGTCTTTGGTTTCATCGGTTTTATGGTATGTACGGTGTAATAGTCGGGGTTACCGGTGTAGCAGTCGGCTGCAAAGTGGAAGTGGGTATCTGGGTTGGGGCACGTGTTGCTGTAAACTGCGGAGTTGCAGTCAGGATTTGACCGGGAGTAAACACCAAACGGACGATCTGCCCAACAGATCCCAATGTCCCAAGATCCTGTTGATTAAAATAGATTTGCAAAGCCGCTGCATTGGCTCCTGTTACCTCAATCCGTTCCACGCCCGAAAAAGGATATGCTGTACCGGGGGTAGTCCTGCCGGAAAACACAGTCCTGCCATCAGCAATGACCTGCATCCAGACCCGCTGGCGGGCAATGATATAAATTTGTAGTGGATCGTTATTCATCGGTCCGATGGTCGGGGTTGCCTGGTTTGCCTGCCCGGGGCTTTCTGCAGAGGATGTTTCGGTGATTCCTCCAACACCGGGAGTGGCAGTTGAAGCAGTGAGCAGGATTTCTGCAATGGGAGCGGCAGTTGCGTCCGGTTGATTGTTCCCCAACAGGTTGATCTGAGAAACCCCCCAGATGAAAAATATCAGAACCAGCAGGAACAACCCCCCGCCAATTGCCAGATCGGGAGTGAGGAATCTAAAAATGCCTGTGCGCGGATGGGCTGTGGAAGGAGTTGATGGTGCTTTCCTGAACCCGCGTTCCGGGCTTGGAGCCAGTTCCGCCCGGCGGATTTGCAGGGCATCTGCATATTGCAGCAGGATGGTTTCAGGATTCAAGCTGAGGAATTCTGCATAACTGCCCAGTGCCCCCCGTGCCTGCACAAGCGATGGCAGAGCATCCATCCGCCCATCTTCCAGCGCTTGGAGGTGATGCTGCCGCATGTGTGTCATCCGTTCCACATCTTCCAGGGATAAGCTCATTGCTTCCCGCTGTTTGCGCAATTGGTGACCAATCTGTCTGAATTTTTCCTCTGCCAGCATTGGAACAGCTGACTCGGCAACCTTCCCTGCCGGACGAGGAGATATCTTCTTCTTTGCCTTTTTGGGGGCGGGTGGAGGGGTGACTTCCTCCGGTTCAATAAAATCATCACCCGGTTCTTCATCCGACCCATCAGTGATGGGCTTTTCTGAAACAACTTCCTGGATGATGGGGGCTTCCTCAATTGGGGCGGGAGACGGAGGGACAATTTCTGGTATTTTTCCCATCCACTGGTCCAGCAAGGGCTCCACCGGCAGTCCAAGATAATCCGCATACAGGCGAAGGAAGCCCCTCCCCTGCACGTCCGATGGGAGGTGGTCCCGATCGTCCTCCTCCAGGGCACGGAGATAATGTACGCGCACCCGCGTGACATGTGCCGCCTGTTCCAGTGTCACATTGCGTTGGGTGCGTGCCTGCTTTAGCTGTTCGCCAATGGTTGCCATTTCGGCAAAATCCTCATGCTGGGAAAGAAGAACCGGTCAAGGCAGCCCCGTGCTGACCCCGACCGGTTGAAACACAATGGTTTGAACGGAATGGAGAACTTTATTCCGCAGCTTCTTCTTCCGCTTCGGGTTCCACCACTTCCGGTTCCACCGGAGCCGGGGCAGCAGCAGCAGCCTGCCGGCGTACGTCCCCTTCGCGGTAGACATTGATCGTAATCTCGGGAATCAGGTCAACTGTCAGGCGGATATGGGCTTTGTGTTCACCCAGGGTACGGATGGGTTGAACTTCAATCTGGCGGCGATCAATCCTAGTGCCAACTTTTTCATTGATGGCATCAGCAATCATCTGGGTGGTAATGGAGCCGTACAGTTTTCCAGTTTCGCCCGCCTTGGAAGTGAAGGATAAGACGACACCGTCCAACAGTTTGGCAATTCCACCCATTTCATTATTCAGGACAACCCGGCGGGCTTCCGCCTTGGCGCGGATATGATCCGCCTGCTTGAGCGCACCGGGGGTGGCGAGAACCGCCAATCCCTGGGGGAGAAGAAAATTGCGACCGTAGCCATCCGCCACACGGCGCACATCCCCTGCCCGCCCAAGTTTATACACATCTTTAATCAACAAAACTTTCATTTCATCAAGCCCTTTCGGAGAATATGGTTTTCGCTGAGGTTCGAAGGGTACAACGAACCAAGCGGAAGGATTGTACCAGAGGAGGGGGAATGTGTCAAACAAGCTATTTGATTTTCCATTCCATTCCGAATATACTTATGATCAGAAAAGGAGACCGATCATGACCACTTCATCCAATCCCATGGGAAGCAGTTTTAAAACGACCATCGAGCGGTATTGTGCTCACTTCAACTGGCAGGTTGCCGAAGCCACCGAGGAATATGCCAAACTCCAGTTCACAATGGAGTCCCAGCGCAGGCAGACTGTTTATATCCTCCGGTATGAATCCACCCTCGAATTTGACGTTCCCAGCATGGCAGCGTTTGATTCCGAGGAGCAGATCCCCCACCAACTGTCCACCATCCTGCTCAAACGTTCCGCCCAACGGAAGGTTGGCTTCTGGTGCATTGAAGAAATTGGGGGAAAACACGTCTATTCCTATATGCACAATGTGGAACTGCGCCTGCTTGATATGGAGTATTTTGGTATGGTTGTGCGTTCCCTCATTACTGAAGTGGATGATTTTGAGGGCATCCTTTTGAAAATGTTGAATGATGACTAGGGTATTTCGGATAAATCATGGGAAACCCCTCCGTTGACTTTCCGGAGGGGTTGTTTTTTCAATAGTCTGCCTGATCTACTAGCTGCCAACCTGCCAGGAAAGCACAAATTCCCGCTGGATGGGTGCTTCGGGTGAAGTCTGCCACCAGCTTGGCAGATTGTGGCGGAGCTGAGCCAGGTATTCCAGTGCCTGGCGTCCAAGCATGCCGTGCCGCACCAGGTAACACCCAATCACTGTACCGGTCCGTCCAATTCCCGCCAGGCAGTGCACATACACCCTGCCCCCCCGGTCCACTTCCTTGTCAATATGATCCAGAATGTTTGCCATTTCTTTATCGGTGGGAATGAAAAAGTCGGGGATGGGGGAACGCCAGTGCAGTATAGCCGGACCCGGATCGCTGGAGATCTGCGCAAGCAGGGCTGCATAGGGTAAATTCTCGCCTTCTTCCGTCAGATCCACCACCATGGTGACACCGGCATTCACCAGGCGTTCCAGCCGGGAGTGCATCTGTTTTTCATCCCGCACACCCGGATACTCTCCAGCCAGCAGGTGCTCCGGCATCACCCAGTATGATTCACGATATGGCAGTTCGATGATTTTTCCGTCCATCTGATTTAACTCCCCTGCGGCAGAGCATTCCGCCGCGCTTGAAAGATGAGTGGCAGCAAAATCAACGCAAGCAGGTTCAATCCCGCCAGGATCCAGAACGTTATTGGATAATCCATGGAATCCGCCAGCGCCCCGCTGACTCCCAGTCCAATCCCGGTTCCAATATTGGCAATCGCCATCAGGATGGAAAACATGGATGCCGCAATATGCGGATCGGTCCGTTGCATGGAAATGGCAAAGTAGACGGTTTCATAAAATCCATACGCCAGGCCAAAAAGCCCGACGAGCAGCCATGCCATGGGAAGTGCCTGTATCAACGGCAGGCATCCAATCGAAACCAGCGAAAGACCAACAGCAATTGTCGTTGCCCGGCGATGGTTCAACCAATCGCTGATTTTTCCACCAGTCAGACCGCCAATCACAACACCAATTCCCCAGACCATTGTAAAAAATCCCGCCTGGTCGTATCCAATGGAAAATTTTTGCTGCAGGAACGGATTCACCAGTTCATTGGCGCCATTGATGATCAGCGAATAGAGCGCACCCAACAGTCCCAGCGCAATTATTGGGAGGTGGGAAAAAGCCTTGAATGCTTTCCATTGAAATTTCCGTTCGGCAGGGCGTTCACCTTCCCGCACCATCCAGACCAGGGGCAGAGGGAGGAGCGTCAGTGCTGCCAGAAGGTAAAACGCCGCCGACCAGGAGGTGCGCTGTACCAGCAAACCAATCACACCCGAGACGACAACCACCCCCAGGGCGCGTCCCCCCACCATGAGACCCTGGATGGTACCTTGCTCGGATTCCGGGGTGGTATCAAGTGCAAGACCATCCGTGCAGGTATCATACAATGCCATTCCCGCCTGCAAAATAAAGGCAGTCAGCACATACAGGGGAAATTGATCCCCCGGATGAATCAGGGTAACCAGCACAAGGCAGACCGCCTGGATGAGCAAGCCAATTAAAATGTACGGCTTGCGATGCCCCATACCAAATAATGCGTACCGGTCACTCAGGATTCCCATGAATATTTTTAAAACAAAAGGAATCAGGGCAATGGTGCCCATCAAGCCCACATCTGCAATGCTTCTACCCACGGAAAGGAGATATAGACCATTTAATGCAGTAAAGAAGCTGAGAACAGCCCCCTGGGAGAAGTATAGAAGAGCAAACATGCTGTAACGGGCTGTGCGGTTGGCAATCATGGCGGCTCCGTCTTTTGAGGATGCATCCATTCTAGCATGGATTGAAACACACCTGCCTTCCAGCGTCCAGATATTCAATCCGGTTGTAGAGTATAATCATTACCACTGGCGAAACATAAGCCCAAATACCCATCAAAATGGATTGTTCATAGAAGATGAGCACAACCCAAACCACTGAAACAACTTCCTGGCTGGACCGACCAATCGCCGAATATCTGCCCAGGTTGACGCTCGAAAACATCCTGGCAATTACCATCATCATCCTGGCAATCGTCTCCCGGTTTTATGGGGTTGGCATGCGTTCCATGAGTCATGACGAGGTCAACCACGTGGTGCCGGCGTTTGACCTGTACGAAGGCCGCGGCTACCGCCACGATCCCATTACCCACGGACCCCTCCAGTTCCACCTGCTGGCATTGTCTTATTTCCTTTTTGGAGACAACGATACATCCGCCCGCATCCCGGCTGCCCTCTTTTCTGTTGCCACGGTGGCATTTGTCCTGTTCGGATTCCGGCGGTACCTGGGGCGGTCCGGGGCGCTGCTTGCCGGGTTGTTTTTCCTGATCTCGCCCTATCTGCTGTTTTACGGGCGGTACACCCGCAATGAAGCGTTCGTGGCACTGTTCGGCGTGATGATGATCTATGCCACATTGCGGCACCTGGATCGGGGGGATGCTTTCTCGCTGTATTTACTGGCAGCTGCTCTTTCATTGCAATTTGTCACCAAGGAAACCGCCTTTATTTACACCGCCCAGCTTTTGCTCTTCCTGGGCATCCTCTTCCTGATCCGCATGGACCAGGCGCGCTGGAAAACCGCCCAGTCCCGCAGTTTTGCAATCGGTCTGACCATTGCGTCGCTGGGATTATTTGGAGTTGGTTTGGGGCTGGCAATTGCAGATGCTGCAAACAAAAAAACTGCCGGATCCGAATCCATGAGCCCTCTTTCAATCTCGGCAGTTGTCCTGGTGATCATTGGCTTAATCCTGGGGATCATGCTGTTATTCCACATCGTCAAATCCCTGGGATGGAAGCGGGTGCGGGCGGAACGATCCTTTGAATTGCTGGTGCTTGTGGGAACCTTGATCCTCCCGCAACTGGCAGCCTTCCCCATCAAGATGGTTGGCACGTTGCTGGGTCAGGATTGGAACCCGATGGATTACACCAGCACAGCCGGGATCATCCGGATTGTGGTCACGCTGGTTATCCTCTTCCTGGCATCCACGGCAATAGGCTTGTGGTGGAAGCCGCGCATCTGGGTGACAAGCGCGATCATTTTTTATGG
>JAGVUS010000289.1 GCA_019136175.1 Chloroflexota bacterium
AAGGAACGCCGGTTCAGCGGCGGCGGAGTGTGTCTTTACATGCGCGTGAACGAAGGCGTCATCCAGTCGATCCGCATCATGGGAGATTACTTCGGCGATGGCGAGATCGAGGACATGGAGAACCGGCTGGTCAATGTGAAACTGAATGAGCAGGCTGTCCACAATGCGTTGGAAGCGGTGGAGGTCGGGTTCTTCATCCACGGCATGACGGTTGAGGAACTGGTCCAGATTATCGTGCATTGATCCATCACCATTCCTGTGAATCTTCATTCCTGGAATTGACGGGCTGGCTGGGCAGCGACTGCCGAAATTTCATGCTATCATAAAGGTGACCAATCAACTCAACCTTTTCATTCAACCGAAAGGTGGGTGAATGGACCCAGTACAACCTGCCCCGCCGTGGGAAATGGCGGAACTCCCCCCTGCAGAACGCCTGGCTCGTGAATTGAATGCCCTCACCGAAGTTGCCAAGACGCTGGCGCGCGCCCTGGAACTGCCGGATTTGCTGCATGCCGCCCTGCAGACCATCATCACCGTACTGGAACCCGCCCAGGTGGGAACAGTGATGCTGTGGGATCGCGCCTCGGGATTGTTCCGCTCAACGGCATCCATCGGGTTTGACGAGGAAGCGCTCAAGCAGCTTGGCTTGCAGGCTGGCGAATCCATCACCGGCAAGGTCTATGATGACGGCAGGGCGGTGCTGCTCTGCACGCCGGAAGATGTGAACCAGGCGATGGCGGACATGCGCCCCGCCAACCGGCAAGTGTTTGCCCGGGCTGCAGGGACGGATTCACTGCCAACCTGTGTGCTGGCAGCCCCCATCACCGCGGGGAGCCAGCGGTTTGGCGTCCTGGTGATTGAAACCATTGCCGGGCACGAACGTTTTACCGAACAGGACCTGCCCTTCCTGCAAACCCTGGCGGATTTAATTGCCCTGGCAATTGACCGCGCCCGGCTGGAATTGCTGGCAGATGCCGTCCGCGAGCAGCGGCAGGAGGAACGGCTTCGTTCGGAGTTGATGGCTATCCTTTCCCATGAATTACGCCACCCGCTGACCGCAATCAAGGGCTATTCCACCGCCCTGCTGATGGAGGATGTCACTTTTTCCCCGGATCAGACCCGCGAATTTTTGGAATCGATTGACAGTGAATGCGACATCATGCAAACAATGATCAGCGAAATCCTGGATTCCTCGCTGATTGACGTGGACCAGCTCAATATCCAGCGGGAGCCAATGCGCCTGCCGCAGCTCGTCCAGGATGTGGCGGCGGAAAGCCAGCGGCGGACTTCCCTCCACCGCATGGTGATCGATTTTCCCCCGGAATTTCCCATTGTTGAAGCCGACCCGCACTGGATGAAGCCGACCCGCACTGGATTCGGCAGGTATTGCGGAATGTGTTGGATAATGCCATCAAGTACTCGCCGGAGGGTGGTTTGATCGTGGTGCGCGGCGAGGTGCGCCCGGCGGACGTGGTGATCAGCGTGGCAGACCAGGGATTGGGTATTTCACCCGAGGATATCATCCTGCTGTTTGTCCGCTATTACCGGGTAAAAATGTCCAACGGCTACCACATCCCGGGGACGGGACTGGGGCTGCCCATTGCCCGCACCATCGTGGAAGCTCACGGAGGGCGCATCTGGGTGGAAAGCAAAGTGGGGCAGGGCACCACGCTTTTCTTCTCCCTTCCCAAGACCACCCTGCCGCCGGATAAGGACTAATTCATGGAGAAAACCCGCATCCTGGTTGTTGATGATGATCCCAAGCTGGTGCACCTGGTGCGCCAGGTGCTGTCTGCGAGCGATTATGATGTCCTGACCGCCCGGAGCGGTGACGCTGCCGTGGAGTTGTGTGCGCTGGAAAAACCCGATCTTGTCCTGCTGGACCTGATTCTGACCAACGGCATGGATGGATACCAGGCAGCCCGGCACATCCGCGAATTTTCGGAAGTGCCCATCATCATGCTGACCGCCCGTGCCCGGGAAACCGACATCCTCAAGGGATTTGAGGTGGGAGCGGATGATTACATCACCAAGCCTTTCAATGCCCGCGAACTGCTGGCGCGCATCCGGGCAGTGCTGAAACGCGCCACGGGCGGGGCAGCCAGCGAGGTGGAACTGACCTGCGGGGAATTGCGGCTGGACCTGGCGCGC
>JAGVUS010000274.1 GCA_019136175.1 Chloroflexota bacterium
CAACCGCCCCCAAACGGCAACGGTGCGCCCCAATGTCTTCCCAACACCACCCCTGGATGAGACCCGCCGGGCAGTTGTGGAAAGCTTTCCGGTAACCCTGAACAAGGCAGCCATCCGCACCCGGGTGGTTGAGACCCAGTTTTTAGACGAAAGCAGCCAAACATCCATTGAAGACGCCAGGGTGATCGTTGCCGGGGGACGGGGCTGCCAGAAAGCTTCCAACCTGGAGGCTCTACGCCAGCTGGCTTCCCGCTTGGGCGGAGTGATGGCAGGTACCCGTCCCATTGTGGAACAGGGCTGGATTCCTCACACCCTGCAGGTTGGGCAATCCGGCACCACGGTGGGACCGGAATTATATATTGCAGTTGGAATCAGCGGAGCCATTCAGCATGTGGTGGGCATGAGTTCCTCAAAAACCATCATTGCCATCAACAAGGACCCCGAAGCGCCAATCTTTAAAATAGCAGACCTGGGTATTGTGGGAGATGCTTTGGAAATCCTGCCGATATTAAACTCCCTGATTGGCGAACAAGAAACCCGGCAGTGAGGTTGCCGATTTCCCCGGTTACAGTGCAGCCTCCAGCCGTTCCAGGTATCCTTCCATCCAGGTTGGATGGACACGAATAAATACCTCGCCGCCTTCAAGGAATTGCTTCCATTCTTGCAGGGTGGTTTCTGCCACATGATGAGAAACCATGGCATCCACATCCATCCCCATGGGTTGATCAAGATAAAACTGGCAGACCTTTATATGGGCTGCAACCCAGGTGTTTATTATCTGTGGGCAGGTCCGCCTGAGTGATTCCACCCGGGTCTGAAGTTCCTGCACCTGCTGGTTGATGGTCTGCTGATACTCCTCCATCTGCTGCAAGACTTCCACCTGCTCGTCAGAAGATGGATGCCCGCGGTCAAAAAAATCCACCAGGCTGCCATAAGCATCTTTTAATTGGTCAATCCACTGGCGGATTTTCTCCAGTTTCTGGGCTTCAGAACGGCAGTATTGGGCACCCTCCTCCGGTGTCATCCGGACAAGCTGTTCTTCATCTTCACTGCCATTGACATGATATTCATAAGAAACATCATACCTGTACAGTGTTCCGCAGAGCGGACAGCAGCGAACATGATGTTCCTGTAAATTCTCTTCCATGCCGTTGTCAACCATGATCAACTGCCCGGCAGCATCCGGCAGGGGATGATCATACTGGGGCGCATCATATTTATAAAACGAAGTCTCCACATCCTTCAACTGGCTGCAGATGGGACAATTCATCCTGGGTATCCATCAAATCGGGATTTGATCCGAATGCGGTCCATCATTTTCATTACCTTTGGACAATTATATCTTTGGATCAAGAGAATTGGCAGGTTGAAAAACAATGCATACAAAACCATGGGACAACCAATCCGGGATGAATTCCAAAGCCAGAATAGGTCTGCAGGAAGGATGGCTGCCCAATTGTAAAATTTTGCCCGGCAGTTCCCCCACATCCATGTTTCCGGATAATCCAAATAATGGTTTTCAATGCAGATCAATAAATCATCTTAATGTTTACCATTCCTGCATTACAGGGGATTCAATATAAACGAGAACGAATGATAAGGAGACATGGTTGCGCCAGCCCTTGTAAGGTTTGTGATTGTGAAATTCTATGGGAGTCGCGTATCCTCGGAAAAAGCAAAGTCTCAATCAACCAGACTGCAGATGAAAATGCAGTTCATGGTTGTGGCTCATTCTTCCTGAATACTGGCAAAAAAATTACTGGACCAATCCACTTCGAATGGCAGCAAAGATCAGGGCAAGAATCACACTGATCGCTCCAATAAAAATGGTGAAAGCCAAAGACAATTTTCGTCTCATCGTTCAGCCTCCCTAAACAAGATCAAAACGCTCCGAATGATAGTCACCTGGCCAGAATTTCATCGAACCTAAAATTCCATCCACCGCATTCATCATGGGTATGGGACCACAGATAAAGATTTCCAGATCATTTTTCTGAATGCCGGATGGGAGCAAGCCCTCCAGAAGGTCTCGATTGATATATCCTGTTTTGCCATTCCAGCCATGGGGAGGTTGTTCAAGAACATGGACAACGTTAAGGTTCAGTGTCCTTTTTAAGGATTCCAGTTCCTCCCGAAATGTGATGCTTTCCCAATCACGGTTTGCATAGATCAATGTGAGTGGTCTGGAATCTTGTCTATCTGACAATGCCCTGAGCATGCTCATCATGGGAGTAATTCCAACACCACCAGCAATAAACATAAAAGCTTTGGCGTGGGCATGGTTGTCTATGGAAAACGAACCATATGGTCCGTCCACATAGACCCGCTCTCCCACTGAAATATCCTTGATTGTTTTTGTGAAATCTCCCAGTGCTTTAATTGTAAAAGAAATTGTTTCTGTATTTTCCGAACTGGATGAAAATGAAAACGGATGTTCTTTCTCTGAAAACGGTGAGGAACGAACATTTATCCATGCAAACTGACCGGGATGGAAACGTAAACCTTGATGACCATCAGGTTTTAACGTAATCGTCCAGGCATTACCTCGTTCTTCCTGAACATCCACGACAATATACGGTCGCTTCATAATCCATAATGGTTTAAGCAGCCGGGTGTACAGTAGTAAACCGATCCAGAAAACGGCATAAACAAGCCACAGGATCTTTTTCCAGGGAGTATTCAGGTAATATCCAACCAATTCTATATGGATCAATGCCATTCCAACTGCCAGGATTGCAAAAATGCCATGCCAGATTCTCCAGGTGTAATAATCAAGTTTTAAGGTTTTTCGCCAAATGGAGAAACCGATCAATCCAAGCAACGCCAAGACAGATACAACAGCAGCCCTGGCGCGCCAGGGAGCGGTAAAGATATTAAGAAGTGAAACTGTTGAGGGCGAGAACACAAACAATAAAATGGGATGGGAGATAATTAACAAAAATGCCACAATGGAAATCTGGCGATGAAAGAGATAAACCACATCGCTGCCATATGGGGATTTCAACCACTGGAATCTGGCAGTTAATACAAACTGCAATGCCATCATGGACAATCCCACAAATCCAAAGCTGACAGAGAGCTCCCGCCAGAATTCCCTCTGACCTGGTGCAGGACTGACCAACATGACAAACAGCGGTGCCACTGTTAGAAATAAATACAAAACCCCCCAGCCAATTCCTTTAATTAACGAGCGTTTTTTCATCCTGCTTTCTCCTCCATCCTCCACCCCGGTTCTTCCAATCGGTTCATTCCCGAGAAATTAATCATACACAGCCCACTTTTATTAGTTTTAGAGACTATTTTATAATGATATTAATGGCTGGGGGGAATATGGTCAAGCACTTGTAACAGGATGGACAAGCCAATGTACCTGGAATGCACACTATAATGTTGTTTTTTATACAGATCGGAATTCACTGATTTTATGAAGAAGGAAACCTGATGACGATGGTAGTCCCCTGATCCCTTCCTGCCGATTCCGCCAGGATTGTTCCACCCTGCGCTGTAACAAGGGCTTTACAGATCGCCAGCCCCAATCCCATTTTGCCCGAGTTTGCCCCGCGGGCTTTATCCGCCCGGAAAAACCGGTCGAACACATAGGGTAAATCCTCCGGTTCAATTCCAGAGCCGCCATCAATAACTTTAAGCTCAACCTGCTCCGCAATCTGAACAGCAAGCGTGATCCGCCCACCGCCTGGTGTGTACCGCAGGGCATTTTCCACCAGGTTCTTCAACACCTGCATCATCCGCCCTTCATCCACCTGGATGGCAGGAACTGCTTCCGGAATATCCAATACCAGTTCCACACCCTGCCGGGCACAGATGGGTTGGTAAGCCTGATAAATTCGTTCCATCAATATCCCGGGGTGAACAGGATGAATCTGGATGTCCAATCCACCTGCTTCTGCCTGGGTAAGTGTCGTCAGATCCCCCACCAACCGCCGCAGGTGTTCAATTTCCGTCTTAATGATGTCAATCCGTTGTGGACTGAGTGTCACTTCACCATCTTCCAGTAATTCCATGTACCCGGAGATAATTTGGAGTGGTGTACTCAGGTCGTGTGTTATATCCGCAGTCATTCGCTTGCGCTTCTGATCCGCCTCAGCCAGATCAGTGCTCATCTGGTTAAACGTGGATGTTAACAATCCAAGCTCATCCTTCGAAGTCACTGGCACCTGCTGCTGCAGGTCTCCGTGTGCCAGCGACTGGGCTGCTGCCGTCAAACGCCGAATTGGTTTTAACATTCCACCAGCCAGCAAAAATCCCATTGCGACTGCCACCAGCACACCTGCCAGGGCAGCCATGGCAATTGCCCTGGTTGTCCGTTGCAGGAAAAGCTGTTCTTCCTTGCTTAGATTAAATTGGAATTTTTTGTCCGGCAAAATCCAGGCAACCGTTTCACCATCCACCTCCACCGGGATTGCATCCTTGATCATTTCCTCAGGCATTACCACGCCAAGCTCAAAGCCAAACATTGGAATCAGGGTACGGTATTCTGTATCCACCAGCCCATGAATCCCGCGGATATCCCGCATGACCGGTGGAACTTCATAACCACCCGGTGGTGGAGGATTCTGGATTTGCATGTTGTTCTGAATATATGCATCAAAAAAACCATCCAGCGTTTTGTTGGTGGTGTAATAGGACTGGACCGCCTCCTTCAGTTGGGCAGTTTCCTGCTCTGCCACCATGTTCATCAGGGATTGACCCGAAGTCAGCCGGATGAAAACCGAGACTACCAGCACGGTAATCAACGCCACCGCAAGGTAGGATAGGATCAGCTTGGCTTTCAGGGAATGTTTCATGCAGCCAACTCCAGGAAGCGGTATCCCACGCCAAATACTGTTTCAATGTAACGGGGTTGGTTAGAATCATCACCGAGCTTCAGACGCAGGTTGCGGATATGAATTTTTAATGTCGCCTCGGAACCGCTGTAACCACTTTCCATCAGACGCATGCATAATCCCGCCCGGCGCACCACTTGCCCGGGTGACTGCATCAACATCTCCAGTACAAAAAATTCCAAGGGGGTCAGCTCAATCACCTGGTTATTCTGGCGAACCTCGTGTTTTTTGGAGTCCAGCGTGATATCCCCAACTGTCAGGATCTGTTCCTGGCTTTCCCGAAAAGCTGCTCTTCTCAAAACTGCGCGAATCCGCACCAGCAGTTCCCGCAGGCGAAAGGGCTTGGTGATGTAATCATCGGCTCCCAAATCAAAGCCATGAATAATGTCGGCTTCCTGCTGCCTGGCAGTGATCATAATGACCGGGATGCTGGATTCCCGCCTCAGGTGACTGATAAATTGGTATCCATCCATGTTCGGCATCATGATGTCCAGCAGCACCAAGTCGGGAGAATGCGTCTGGACCATTTCCAGGGCTTCCCGCCCATCAGAGGCGGTGATCACATCATAATCCTGGCTGCTCAGAAAATCGCTCAGCAACACCTGAACATTTCTTGTATCGTCCACCACCAGGATTTTGCGGCTCATGGTGTTATTATATCCAATCCGATCACCAACCTGATCCATGCGCACCACCCGACCGGCTTAGTCGCCGTCATCCTTGCCCACAACGATCACTTCGGGATCCGGGTTGTACAACCAGTGCTCCTGGGTGGGGTCATCATAGTAGATGACAATGGATGCCGTGTCCCGCAGGAAGTCCACTTTCCCAATGGAAATCCGCTTGATCTGCAACCCAGTGCGGGTCTCCAAGTCTTCCAGCAATTCCGCCCGCCGGTCTGGATGAATGAGTTCAATTCTCTCATAAGTTATCCGCTTGGTGGCTTCATAATGAAAACCCCATTCCTTCTCCAGCACCCAGAGGATGACAAGGATGATGCCATTGGCTGCCACGAGCTGCCACCAGACCTCGCTGTTGGATCCGGCGGAGTTCATGACCGGCAGGGCTGCAATGATGAACAGGTAAGTCATTTCCCGAATTGGGATCGGATCCGTCCGGTATCGCAAGATGGAAAAAATGGCAAACAACCCAAATCCAACCCCAATTCCAATTTCAATACTGTTCATAAAACTTAACACAAAGTAAATCAGGGTGTTGAATGCCAGGAAGGTAAAGATGTAGCGCTTATTATGGGTTGAGGGGTAATAGATAAACCTGACAACCAGAAAAGCAACCAGGAAATTGAATGCAAAACTCAGCAGGAACGAACCCATATCACCCAACATGCACTCCTCCAGACATTTTCTCTAGTCTCAATAACTTTCGTTTCATGGTGTTCTTCTTGACATCCTCATACAACATGGATACGCCAATACAATACTTGCTGAATCCCTGCGGCTGGACACGGCGCAGCCGCATCTGCTGAAAGAACAGGGATTCCTGGTTCCTGCCATCACGCTTCACCTCAACAATGGCAATTCCATCCAGCGATACCTCCCGGTCTTCAGTATAAAATTTGAGATTGACGTCCACGGTCACGCGTTCGGATCGATTGTGATCAACCAGCGTGATGCGTGTAAATGTATTCCAGAGTTTGGGCTCCAGCAACCGGCTGTCATAAGGGATGACCTGATCCAGCCACTCCTCCGCACCCGTGTTCATCCATAAAATGGGCTGCTCGGTGCGAATTCGGGTTTTAACGGTTCGA
>JAGVUS010000332.1 GCA_019136175.1 Chloroflexota bacterium
GCCCCCGCCTGGTCAACCCTGCGTTCCATCTGGCGTGCCGTGCGCTTCCTGGGTTTGCGGGCAATCCTGATTGCCGCCACCATTTTTATAGGCATCTTTCTAACCATTGTGATGATCAACCGCCCGGTGGATATGGGTTTGAGAACCATTCCTCCCCAGCTGGAAAGCACGTTGATGAGCCAGATCAATCTATATGTCCGGGCTTATAAAAGCCAGCATCCTGCCTACTTCACCATGACCGAGGCGGAACAGGACAAATTTGATGAGGTCTATACCCGCGTCCTGGTGGAAGAGCAGGGTCTGAACCTGCCCTACCTGCAGCGCCACCTGCGCTGGACGTGGAAAGCCCTGCAGTTTGACTGGGGGCAATTGCGCAACATCACCTCCATGGCGTTTGGGCGGGTTCAGAACACCCGCAGCCTGAACGAGGTTGTCTTGCAATATATGGGAAATACCCTCCTGCTGGCAGGCACTGCCAACCTGTTAATTTTCCTGCTGGGTATTCCCTTTGCGCTGTTCCTGGCGCGCCGCTATGGTTCGTGGCTGGACCGCCTGATGACGGTGCTTTCCCCGATTTCATCCATCCCCAGCTGGGTGATTGGCTTGATCCTGGTTGCCATCTTTGCCGTGGAGTTGCGCCTGCTGCCGGTGGGCGGGATGTACGATACTGTTCCATCGAAGAACACTCTCGACCAGGTTCTGATCGTTGCCAAACACATGGTCCTGCCGGTGGCGTCCATCTTCCTCAGCCTGTTCTTCCAGCTGGTTTATTCCTGGCGGACGTTTTTTGTTATCTTTTCGGAAGAGGATTATGTGGACCTGGGCAAGGCGGTGGGGCTGCCCAAGCGCCAGCTGGAGCGCAAGTACATCCTCAAGCCCACGCTTTCTTATGTGATCACCAGTTTTTCCCTGATGCTGATTTCCTTCTGGCAGATGATGCTTGCACTGGAGGTGGTGTTTAATTGGCCGGGGATTGGCTGGCTGTACATCAATGTGGGGCTGCCGAATTTCTGGGGGGAAAGCATGTACCCCGGCGAACTGCGGGTGGCGCTGACCCTGGTGGTGGCGTTTGCCTACCTGTTGGGGGTGGTTGCCTTCCTGCTGGATATCATCTATATCCTGGTGGATCCGCGTATTCACCTCAGCCAGGGGCAGCCAACCCTGCGCCTGAAGCACATCCGCCTGAAGAGGCGCAGTCACGCCCCGCGCCGCAGTACTGCACCGGTGCGGGAGCTTCGCCCGCCGACCCCGGCTGCACCCCGGCGGGCTTCCATCCGGGTGGATTTGCGGTACAGGCTGCAGAGCCTTGCCGCCTGGATGCGGCGCGCCCTGCGCGAGGTGCAGCGGTATCCCACCGCGGTGGTGGGACTGGTGATCATCCTCTTCCTGGTTGCCGGTTCGTTGTACGCTGTGCTGGGCATGCCGTATGAGAAGATCGGCGGTGAGTGGGGGCGCACCAATCTGACCGGGCGCCCCACCGTTCCCAAGCTGGCAAAACCCACCTGGGTCAACCTGTTCCGCGCCAATGATTACCTCTCCACTCTGCGGATGGACAGCCGCCAGATGCCGGAGGTCCGCAGTGAGCAGGCGCTCTCCGATGGCATGCGCCAGGTTACCTTCACGTTCACCTTTGACTATCCTTATCTCGATTTCCCGTCGGAAATGTACCTGTACCTCGACAGCACCTATGTTCAGAAAAAGCCGTTTGCCTCGCTGGTGTGGACGACGCCGGATGGACGTGAGATCAAGATGCAGGGGATTTCCATCATCCCTTACACCCAGTACAACTTTGACACCCAGCTGCGCTACAAGCGGATGGTCAATGCCAATCCAAACTGGCAGGCATGGTGGGTCTTTGGCGAGGTGTACCCCACCCCGGTTCACCATGCCCTGTTTGCCGACCCGGAAGCCGACAAGCCCAGGGTGGTCAACGGCACCTATACGCTGCGCGTTGAGGGCATCACCTTTGAGGAAGGCAGCGATATCCAGGCGGAATTGATCCTGCTGGGGCAGGTGTATGGGCTGGCTGGCACCGATATTTTTCGGCGGGACCTGCTGGTGCCCCTGCTGTGGGGCATGCCCTTTGCGTTGGGGTTTGGGCTGGCGGGGGCGGTTTCCACCACCCTTCTTTCCATGATCCTGGCGGCGGCGGGCGTCTGGTTTGGCGGCTGGGTGGACAACCTCGTCCAGCGGCTGACGGAGATGAACCTGGTGCTGCCGGTTCTTGCGATCTGCGTACTGGCGTATGCCTACCTGCACATCAACCTGTGGGTGATCATGGGAATCATTGTTTTACTAAATGTATTTGGCACCCCCACCAAGAATTTCCGCTCGGCTTTTCTGCAAATCCGCAACGACCCGTATATTGAGGCTGCCCAATCCTACGGAGCCACCAACTGGCGCATCATCCGCAAGTACATGGTTCCGCGGATTGTTCCGGTGCTGACACCGCAGATTGTCCTGCTGATTCCTGGCTTTATCTTCCTGGAGGCAACCTTGGGCTTGTTTAACATCAGCACCGGTTACCCCACCTGGGGGACCATTATCTACCAGGCGGCAACCCGCGGGGCGCTTTACGGATCGCGCTTCTGGGTGATGGAGCCGCTGGCGATGCTGCTGCTGACCGGGCTGGGTTTTTCCATGTTTGGGATTGCCCTGGAGCGCATTCTGAACCCGCGCCTGCTGGACGATTAATCAACCCGGGGGAATGGGGCTGCTCCTGCCTGCACCGCGGTATATAATATTCGTTGGGAGGATGATCCATTGAATCAAACCCTTGCAGCAAGAGACACAACCACCAAAGAAAATGCATACCTTGCGCTTGCCCGGCAGGGTCGGAACGGCTTCTGGCGCTACCTGGTGACGCTGGCTGCTGTGATTGCCGTCAGCATCGGGACGACCCTGGTGCTGATGGTGGTCGCCTATGTGTTTGAACAGACCCTGGACCCCAACGCCTATTCCCTGTTCACCCTCTTGATGGTGACCATGCTGCCCTTCCCGGCAATGCTGGTGACGCTCTGGCTCAGCCAGCGGTTCCTGCATCGCCGTCCCATCCGCACGCTGGTTACCCCGGCGCGAAAGATCAACTGGAAGGCGGCGCTCATCTCCGGCGTGGTCTGGTTTGCCCTGGCGGCGCTTGGCGACCTGGTGCTGTCCTTCCTCCAGCCGGGGAATTACACCTTCAGCTATGATTCCGGTCGGTTCTGGAAGTTTGCCCTGCTTTCCCTGGTGCTGGTGCCGCTCCAAACCTCCACCGAGGAGTTTCTCTTCCGCGGCTACCTCACCCAGGGGCTGGGGCTGCTTGGCAGAACCATCTGGCTGCCGTGGATTCTGCCTTCGCTGGTGTTTGGGCTGCTCCATTCCGCCAATCCCGAAGTGGGGCTGTACGGCTTCCTGTGGACCATGCCGTCCTACATCGGCGTGGGGCTGCTGCTGGGCTGGATCACCCTCAAGAGCGAAGGACTGGAGCCTGCCCTGGGGCTGCATGCCGCCAACAATCTCTATGCCTCCTGGATTGTCACCTTCGCCGGTTCCTCTTTGCCGGTGCCCACCCTGTTCACCATCCGGGAATTCAATCCCCAGGTGGCGCTGGCAGTATTTGCTGTTTCGGTGGCGGCATACCTGGCGGTTTTTTACCTGTTTCCTTCCTTCTGGCGCAAACCTGCACCGGACCTGATTGTGGAGGGCGAGAACCATGAAACTTGATTGGAAATTGAAATGGCTGGTGCTGGTGCTCCTGGTGGCGGGCATCCTGGCAGGCGGGGCGGAGGGCGTCCTGGCGCGCTCCTATTCCGCCGACCGGTTTGATGTGCTGGTGGAGGTGCAGCCCAACGGCTCGTTTTACGTTACTGAAACCATCGCCTTTCGTTTTGTGGGCGGTCCCTATACGTTTGCAAAACGGGAAATCAAATTAAACGAACTGGATGTGCTGACCTTTATTGAAGCGCAGCAGAATGGCATGCCCATGGAGGCAGGTACGGCTGCGGGGCAGGTGGAGGTGACCAGTGGTGATCCCACCATCGTGACCTGGCATTTTGACCCCGTCAGTGATGCCGTGGTTACAACCACGCTGCGCTATTTTGTGGTTGGCAATGTCCGCCCCACGGCGGATGGCGACCTGCTCTACTGGCAGGCAATCCCGGCTGAGCATGAATACGATATCGAGCACAGCACCATCACGGTGATGTATCCACCGGAACTCACCCTGGCGGGAACACCCGTGCTGGAAAATCAAAGCGGGGTGCTTTCCGAATCTCCCGGAATGGTCTCGTGGGAGATTGGGGGGATTTCTGCCGACCAGTATGCCAGCATCAAGACAGCTTTTCCATCCGGCAGCCTGGTCAGCGAACCGCCGCAGTGGCAGGCGAAGCAGCTCCTCGTCCGCCAGAGGATGTTGGATGCCCTGCCCTGGACAATTCTCCTGGCGCTGGGCATTGGCGGTGTGGCAGCGCTCTTCAGCAGGCTTGCCTGGGCGGGCAGCCGCGAACCGCAGGCGGAAAAAATTCCGCTGGGCATTGTCAACCGCCCGCCGGGTGACCAGCCCCCTGCGCTGGTCAGCGCCCTGCTGGGGGGAGGTACGGCAGGTTTTCCCTCCACAACCGGGGCTCTGCTTTCCCTCGCGGAGCGCGGTTACGTGGAGATTCGCGAGACCGGTAAAAAAGGCATGTTTGGCGGCAGGGATTTTGTCTTTGTGCAGACCCGCCAGGACCTTACGGAATTGATGGAGCATGAACGCCTGATTTTGAAGACGCTGTTTGAACCTGCCCGCGGGCGGCGCGAGGAGGTGCGCATCACCGAGCTGGGTCTCGACCTCAGCCGGGCATGGAAAATAATCAGCAAAACGCTGGTGGATGAATTGACCACCCAGGGCTTGCTGCAGCCGGAACGCCTGAAGCAGCGGACGATGATGCAGCGGTTGGGCATCGCCCTCCTGGTGCCTCCCTTCCTGCTCTTCTGGGTGATTTTCCTGTTCATCTTCAACCCGAGTCTCACCTGGCATGGGATGATTGCCCTGGGTATCCTGGCAGGGCTGGGGCTGGCGGGGGTTGTGGTCATGATTTACAGTTCCCGCTGGAATACCCTCACCGCCCGGGGAAAGACCCTGCAGGACCGCTGGGCGGCGTTTCAAAAGTACCTGCGGGAGCAGACCCGCGCCCGGGAACCGCTGCAGCCATCCTGGTTGGAGGAGTTTCTTGCCTTTGCGGTCACGTTTGAGCTGGGGGACCAATGGGTGCGCGCATTTGACCGCCAGGGGGTGCGCGCCCTGCCGGAATGGCTTAAACCACTGAAAGCCCTGGATGACAGCACTCTGATGAATTTCATCGGCACGGCATCCAGTACCGGCGGCGGGTCGTCCAGCAGTGGCGGTGGTGGGGGCGGCGGCTCCTCCAGCGCAGGCTGATTCACCGCCTTTCAACTTTGTATAGTCCAAAGGGGCGCTCCATGCAAAAGAGCGCCTCCTTTCTACGTTATAATGATGTTGGCTTGTTCCGGCACGTGCGCTTGCTGCCGGGTTGTTCCATCTCCGAACCTTGTTTTCAGGATCATGCCAATGGCTCTTCAAACTGCTGCCGCGTCCCAACCTTCACGCCGCCAGCCGCTCTGGATCCTGGCGCTGGTGTACCTGGCGTTTATCCTGGTTGTATTTCTCTACCTGCTTATCCAGCAGGCAACCCTGTTTGTGGATACTCCGCCCGGGTTGTTCCTGCTTGCCTTTGGCATGGGTGTCATCCACCTGGGATGCACCGCCTGGATCCTGTTGCAAAAGCGGTTGAATCCCGCCGGTCAGCTGCTGGCAGTCCTGCTGGCATCCATTGGGATGGGGGTGGCAGGCTTTCCCGTGCGTACAACCGGTTTTATTCAACCGGCATGGACCCTGGCGGTTGCTGCGGCTGGGGCGGGGTTCCTGCACCTGGGAATGATCTTCCCGACCCTCTCTGCATGGGTGACCCGCCGTCCCTGGCTGCAATTCCTGCCCTGGGCTGCGGCTGGCTTGTTGGCGGTGGGGATGCTGGCTTTTCGTCCGCCTGCTGCCACCCGGGACCTGATCCTGGTGGGGTTTGCGGGTTTGAGCACCCTCTTTCTCCTGCTCCGTCTCCGGTTCAACCCGGCTGCCGGTGTGGAAAGGGAGCAGGCGCGTGCGATGTACTGGAGCATCCTGCTCTCGTACCTGCCGCTGGCGCTCTGGCTGGTTGTGTACCTGGCTGCCAGACCGAATCTGACCTATGCATACTTCCTCGTTCCGCTGATGGTGTTCCCGGTGGCGGCGGGGTATATCATTCACACGGACCGGCGCCTGCGGATGGATGTCATCTCCAACCGGGCAATGGTCTACGGCGCGCTGGGAATCCTGGTGGCGCTTGGTTATGCCCTGCTGGTTACCGGCTTGGGAATTATTTTTGCCGACCTGCTGCCCCCCAACAGCCCCTGGATTACCGGGATGGCGGTGTTCATCCTGGCGCTGCTCTTCCATCCTCTTCGCCGGGGGCTGCAAGCGACAGTGGACCGCTTCTTCTTCCAGGGGGGGCAGGTGTACCAGGACCTGCTCAAAACCTTCAGCGGGGAACTGACCGAGGC
>JAGVUS010000313.1 GCA_019136175.1 Chloroflexota bacterium
CAGGGCAACCACCAGGACAACCACCTTGTCTTTCCAGGAACGAGGGCGCCGGGCACCTTCCCCCTTCAGGCGGGGCATGAGGGGAATCACCTGCCGTCTTGACAGGCGCGTATACAAAACTGTCAGAATAAGCGTGCAGGCAAGTTGGATCGCCGACAGCAACCCCGCCAGCGGCAGGTTGAGCATATGCAGCGCCTGGATATATATTTCCACTTCCAACGTGGCATACTGGGGTCCCCCCAGCAGCAGAACGACTCCAAAACTTGTGAAATCAAACAGGAACACCAGGAGACCGGCGGCAAGGATAGAGGGGCGCAACAGGGGAAGCGTCACTTCCCCCAGCAGGCGCAATGGCGAAGCACCCAAAACCCGCCCTGCGTGTTCCAGGCGCGAATCCAGCTGCGCCCAGGCTCCCCCCACCACGCGGATGACAATGGTGGTGTTGTAAAAAACATGTGCCAGTAAAATGGCGCCCAGCGTGTTTAAGAAAGCAATTGGTGGGCTGTCCAAATGGAACCAATCCATCAATGCCAGGTTGAGCCAACCGCGTGGACCCAGGAGCGCATTAAAGCCAGCGGCTGTCACAACCGTTGGCAGAATGAACGGGATGGATGTAATGATTCGCAATGCCTGTTTGCCCGGAAACTCAAACCGGGCGAAGATATACGCTGCGGGAAGTCCCACCAACAGGGTCAGTACAGTGGAAAGCACCGCCTGCCAGACCGTAAATGCCAGGGGTCTCAGCAGGCGGTCTTCAACATTAAACTCCAATCCTCCGCTGAATGCCTCCTGCCCTGCCAGCCCAAATACTGCTCCCAGCGGCTGGAATAGAAAAACCGCCAGGAACGCCAGGGGAAGCAGCCACAGCAGGAGTTGTTTTTTCAACGAATGACCGTCCGCGTCCACTCATCAATCCAGCGTTCCCGGTTCTCGGCAATCCATGCCGAATCAAGTACTGATGGTTCATCCGGAATTTGGGCAAATTTTTGGTAAGCTTCCGGTAACTGCGCCTTCGGATTCACTGGAAAGACAAACATCTGCAGTGGCATATCCTCCTGGAATTGCGGAGAAAGCATAAAATCCACAAACTTTTGCGCCAGCGACAGCTGCCTGGTGCCCTTGAGGATGCCAACGAACTCAATCTGACGGTAGCACATTCCTGCAGATACCAGGGATGCAGTGGGCGGCTCATCCACCGGCGGATCGGCAAAGACATACTCTGCGACCGGGCTGGAGCCATAAGATACCACCATGGGCTGGGGTCCCTTTCCGGAGCTGCCGGAAAAATTTGTATAGTAAGCAGTCTCCCAGTCGTTAGCCACAACGACGCCGTTTGCCCGCAGGTCGTTCCAGAAATCAAGCCAGGTTTCCTCGGTAAACCGGGAGATGGTCGCCATCAGGAACGCCAGACCCGGCGAGGAGGTGGCGGGATTTTCCACCACCAGCAAACCCTTGTATTCCGGCTTGACCAGGTCGCTCAGATCGGTAGGGAGAGGCAACCCTTTTTCTTCAAAGTATGCCCGATCGTAATTGATGCAGACATCGCCATAATCCACCGGCAGTGCCTGGTTGGTGGCATCCAGTTGAAATTCCACCGGAATATCCGCAAGGATTGGGGATTCGTACGGTTCAAAAATTTCAGATTCCAATGCACGGGTAAGAAATGTATTATCCACTCCATAAAATACATCCGCCTGAGGCGATTCCTTGGAGAGAATAGCCCGGTTCAATGCTGACCCAGAGTCGCCGCTGGGAAGAAACACCACCCGGGCATTGTTTTCCTGCTCAAAGGCGGCAATCAGATCCTCTGAGGCTGCAAACGAATCATGGGTCATGACGGTTAGCAGGCTGATCACAGCCCCAAAAACAAAAGACTGATGGATTTTTTTCATTCCCTCACTCCTGTAGATATATTTTGCCTGGTATGAATGCAAAGCAATTTTCCTTCCCGAACTTCCACCCGGGCAGAGGATCCAAGCATTTTGTTTGAAATTCCCCGCGTTTGGTGAGAGACCAGGGTTTCGTCCTTTAACGGGTATTGGAGACCTTCCGTACAGATACCGGTTGCAGAACCCTCCAGGGGTACCAACGAAACCAGGTCGCCTTCCGCACCCTGGATGGTTGCTTCCTGTCGGATCAGGAATGCTTCCACCAAGCCATCATCCAGGCGGATGTCAATATCCGCAAGGCGCGGGTTGAGCAGCAAAAACAGGTTCCCCAACGTATGATCCAGCCTGCCGCCCAGACCTGCCACTATGCAGATGGACTGGCAGCCCTGTTCCAACGCATACTGGATAGCCAGTTCCAGGTCGGTTTCGTCCTTGGCAGGCGGGTATTGCAGGACCTTGATACCAAAAGGCTCCAAATAGGTTAAGTCCCCAGGTTCGACGGAATCAAGGTCACCGATTACCACATCAGGTTCCAAGCCAAGCCGACGCAAATGGGTCAAACCGCCATCCACGGCAATCCAGAGCGATGCGGGTTTCAGGATAAGGCGGAGGGCACCCGGGTCTTCAAGCTGCCCATTGACAAAAAGAGTTGCATGTTTGAAATCATTCATAAAAAAACACCCTCGCCAGGGAGGGTGTATCGGGAATTACAAGTCTATGGTCCCTCCGCCGGCATAATCCGGATCAGGTAATGCGGGTCGAGGACGGTTGTCCTCCTCTCAGCCTTTTCAGGCTCCCCGTAAATTGTCAATCAAACTATATCGCAAAGCGGGATGAGTGTCAAGGGAAGATCAGCGAACCCTGCGCTTCCATTCGTCCTTCAATTGTAAATCGCGTGGGGACTCGCCTGAAGCAAGGGAAAGAAAATCAATCACCAGGCGGTTGAACTTGGCAGACTCGTCCAGCATGGGGAAATGCCCGGATTGCTCAAATGTAATGGCATGAGTTTGTAATGGAAATTCAGCCAGTTGATCGGTGCGCGGCAGGCTGATGATTGGGTCGTTTTGTCCATGGACAAACAAACATGATGTTGGAAACGATTTTAACAATTCCGGCAGCCTGGAACCAGCATAATCCTTGATGGAATTTTGGATTGCAAGTTGATCTGCTTTGGGGGTTTCCATCAGCACCGGGTCCGTGATTGCACTCTTGGTCAGCAAGGAAGAAGCAATGTCCACCGGGGTGGCGGTTTTCAGCCGGGAGGAGATCATTCCATCATCCAGCGGACAGCTGATTGCCATCACACGGTCAACCAGTTCCGGATGCTGCATGGCAAACTGGATGGCAACCAGGGCGCCCAGACCATGACCAATGAGGGCAATCCGAAGGATGCCCATGGAATCCATAAAACCATTGAGAAGTTCAGCCTGTTCTGCCAACAAATAGCGTTTACTCTTTGTAGTATCGCCAAACCCCCACAGATCCAGCGCGTAGGTGCGGTAGCTGATGGAAGCAGCCTGCATGGAGGGAATCCAGTACCGCCAGGACCCCACCCAGCCGTGCAGGAAGAGGAGTGGTCTGCCGCGCCCCAGCACCTCGTAATGCACAATATCCGAACCCAAAACAATAACGCTCATTTCACCTAGTTCTTGTGGCGATTCAACAGTTCTGCTACCCGCCGGGTTAACTCATCGGGAGCAAATGGTTTCAGTAAATATTCCGTGGCACCAGCCTCCAAACCAGTGCGAATCTCCGATTCCTGCCCTTTGGCGGAAAGGAAAACCACCGGGATATGCCGAATCCGCTCATCTGCCTTGATGCGCTCACAGGCTTCATAGCCCGTCATCCGGGGCATGCGAACATCCATCAGGATGAGGTCAGGCATCTCCGCAGGTGCCGACTGCCAGGCTTCCTCGCCATTCCCAACTGCAACCACCTCATGTCCGGCAAATCGCAGGGTAAAGGCAATCAAGTCCCGAATATCGCGCTCATCTTCAGCCACCAATATTTTCGCCATAAATTACTCCTCCATCTCCTGGATGGGCAAGGTAAACGAAAAAACGCTGCCCTCTCCCGGAATTCCGCTGCTGCTAAACCAGATGCGCCCATTGTGCATTTCCACAAGGGTTTTTGCCATCGCCAGACCCAACCCGGTACCGGCGGAAGCCAGTACCAATGGGTGGTCTCCCCGGTAGAAACGCTCAAAGATTCGGGGATGGTCCTTCGGCGCAATCCCCACACCATCATCCACCACATCCACCTGCACCTCGTTATCCAGGCGGTGCACCCGGACGGTGACATGTCCATTTTCAGGGGTGTAGATATAGCCGTTCCGAACAAGATTTGCAATGATCTGATGAACCCGTTCCTGGTCTCCAAGAACCAATGGCATGGTTTCCGGGGCTTGCATCAGGAACGTCATGGGACGGTTTTCATCCTGCGAGCGGGTGCGCATTTCAGTCAAGACATTCTGAACTGTCGCCAGTACATCCACTGGCTGCATCACCAGTTTCACCCTGCCGGTTTCCACCCTGGAGAGATCCAACAGGTCATTGATCAGGATCGTCAGCCTTTCGGCAGAACTTTTAACCACTTCCAGGAAATGCTTCTGCTGGGCAGTCAATTGACCGGCAGCTCCCATCAGCATGACATCCACATAGCCCTTGATGGATGTCATGGGCGTGCGTAATTCATGGCTGACATTGGCGACAAATTCCGATTTCAACCGATCCACCTGGACCTCGTGTGTGATATCCCGGAAGGTGGATACGGTTCCCAGCAGGACAGTCCGCCAGATGACAGGTGCCAGTTGGATGGAAACAATCTGTCCGGTTTCCAGTTCAATCTGCTCGGAGAATACCTCGCCCGGCACACAGGTTTGAGGATTTTCCAGCCAGGCTTGAATGGTGGCAAACCACGATTGGGCGGAACTGCCAAACAACCCCCGGAATTCCTCCAGCGGATGACCGACAATCTGATTCGAGGTAAGATTCAAAATCCGCTGGGCAGAGGGGTTAAACAGGGTTACATTATTTTCTGCATTCGTTACCAGGACACCATCTGCAACCGAATCCAGGATGGCATGCATCCGGCTTGCTTCAATTTGTTGCTCGCGCAGCAGGCTGCCCATGTTCTCCGCCTGGTCGCGGATCAGGTTAAACAATTCTGCATTGTTAATGGTTACACTGATCTGGCGGGCAGCGGCTTCCAGCAGGCTGACCTGTTCCAATTGGAACGCAGCACGTTTGCGGTGCATCAACAATAATGCACCCAATACATCCTCTCCAACCGAAAGCGGCACCGCCAGGACACTGGCATAACTGGATGTCCGTTCCACCGGGAAAGACCAGCGGGCATCCGTGGCAACATCATCCACCAATGCAGGAGCGCGCTTGCGCGTCACCCACCTGGCAATATCCACTTCGGGTGCGCCCGGCACGGATGGGTCTGCCAGCGATTCCCCGGCAAGGTACCGCTGTGGATTACCAGACAACCAGATCAGGCTTTGCTCGGCTCCAATGGTTTCATTGAGGACGCCAAGCGTTCTCGCCAGCACCTGGTCAATATCAAGGCTGGCGGAAAGTTCCGTGGAAAGCTGCAGGAGGGTCTGCGAATTTTGATGTTCGCGTGTCAATTCTGCTGTACGCTCGTCCACGCGTTTCTCCAGGTCTTCCTTTAAGCGGGTGGTTTCTGCAAACAGACGGGCGTTCTGGATGGCAATGGCAGCCTGGTTGGTGATGGTACGTGCCAGCTCAATCTCTGGAATGGAATATTTATAAGCTTCACTCATCTGGATCAGGAACCAGCCATGCATTTCCGTTCCCGTAAGGATGGGAACAATCAGGAGGGAATGGGTGTTATTTCCAGCCAGGTAAGTTTCCACGAGGGGTTTTAATTCGGGTTCCGCCAGTACATCACTGGTGCTGAAAATCCCCCGCGATTCCCGCAGTCTATCCAGCATGGGCACGGACGGCAGAAGCCGGGGAAGGTGCCCTTCCCCAGGTGGAACTTCGGTGCGCAGTAACAGGCGGTGTTCATCATCTGACATGACCGCAGCAACACGCTGGGCGCCCATGGCGCTCATCAATTGCTGTGATGTCAGCTTCAAAATATAATCCACGTCAAGCGAAGCCGTCAGTTCCCCGGAGAGTCGATTCAAAAGCGCCAATCGTTGGGAACGTTGGTCCAGTTCAACGGTGCGGCGGGTGCTTTCTTCAAACAAGCGGGCATTTTCCAATGCCACTGCCGCCTGGCTGGCAAAAGTGGTCCCAGCCTGAATGTGCTCGTTGTGATAATATCCGGGCTCCCGCTTTTCCAATGCCACCAGCCCAACCAGGTTGCCCTTGGATATCAGGGGGATTGCCAGCCAGGAGAGGAATTCCGGCTCCAACAGGCTGGGGAACCGCACATCCTGCCGGACATCTGGCACGGAAATCGCCTGTCCGGTTTCAACCATCTGTTGGAACAGGACTGAATCCTCCACCTCTACGCTGATGCCCAACCGCGTTTCCGCATCGGAAAATCCACTGGCAGCCGCCACGGTGAGCGACTCACCGGAACGCAGCCAGAGCGTGGCTGTTTCATAAGGAACCACTTCCCCCAGCTGGTCCAACAAGGTATCTATCAACTCGGTGGATTGAAGGCTGGCAGTCAATGCGCCTGAAACTTGGGTCAGTGCCTGCAATTGGGCAGCCCGCTGACCGGCTGCCTGGTACAGGCGGGCATTTTCCAATGCCAGTGCAGTTTGCTGCGCCAGTGAAACCACCAGGGCTTCATCCTCTGCTGCAAACGCCCCCGTGATGGAATACTGGTCAACCACAATCACGCCGGAAGGGCGATCAAAAATCTGGATGGGCACCACCATGGAGGATACGGGCAGTCGGCCGGATGTAGCATGGCGGTACCGCACCAGGTCATCAGGAGGCAGGGTATATTCGCGGGCGAAATTCAATTCGGCAATCCGCTGTGTCTGACCCGACTGCAGGACCCGCACTGGCAACAGCCGGGAATCAGATTCAACCGGGAAACGAATTGCCAGCAGTTCGTCTTTTTCCGGAAACCCGGAGGCTGCCTGTGGCAAAAGGTGCCGTCCCTGGTCTGCAAGCCCCGCCCAGGCTGCCTGGGCACCCGGCAGAACCTGCATGACACTGTCCACCAGGGCATTCAAAATGTCCACCGTATCAAGGCTTCCCAGTTTCCGGCTGAAAGCCAGAAGCAGGTTCACTTCCTGCAAGTGGCGGCTGGTTTCTTCCAACAGGTTGCGGTTCTGCAATGTGACCGTAACCTGGCGGATCAACCGGTCATACATCTGCCGGTCTTCTTCCATAATCTCCGGCAGCGGTCGCTGGCTGACAGCCAGGATTCCAAAGCGCTGGTTTTCGGATATGGTGAATGGCAGGGCAATTATGCCCTGTGCTTTCAAGGTATGGAGCAGCGAAGTATTTTTCCATTCCGGGGATTGGTCCAGGGATGCTGCCAGGAGGGGTTGTCCATCCAGCAGTATCTGCCGAAGCGGATTCTTCTGTCCAAAGAGCGCTTCCGGGTTGACGCCCGCTTCCAGTACTCCCACAACTTCCAGAATGCGTGCTCCATCCGGAGTCTGCTCGCCAATGATGGCGTTGTTCATTCCCATTCGATTGAGCAGTTCCACAGCCACGGAATGCAGTACCTGGCGGACATCACTCTGGCGGGTAGCTTCTTCAGCGATTTCCAAGCCACTCCGAATCCTCTCCTGGGTCTGCTGCAATCGATGAATCGCCAGGGTATGTTCCAGGTTCCTGCTCAACAGGGTTGGAAGGCTTTGCATGGAAGCATCCATGGCTTCCTGCGCCTGGCGAGCCTGCTGGCTGGTGACTTCCAGGTTTTGTTCCAGGGCATCCACATGGCGGTGATTTTCCAATACAAGCCCCACCTGCATTGCCAGCAAATCAAGTGCTTCCAGGGTTTGGCGGTCCGGTCGCCTGCCATCCAGGGGAACATCAATTCCCACAGTACCCAGTGGGTGTCCACTTGAATCAAATAATGGAACCACCAGAAAATCATTCGGGTCCCAGGCATCTGCAGATGTGTGTTCAGCGAGTTGCGGGATGGCGTAAAGATGTACATCCTCCGGGATGATGGGGGCGCGGTCTGCCGGAATGAAATAGACATTTCCATAGCGGAATTCCGGCTGGAGAAGCGATTCAATCCCCCGCCAGGGGGGCTGGTGCGCCTTCAATTCCAGCCAGGAGTCCTCCGGGATCCCCAATCCCAGGATGCGTTCCAGGGTCTCTGAGGTTAAATCCAACCGGCTGATGAGGACAGCCTGGAACCGGGTAACTTCCTGGATGGCGGCAGCAATCGCCTGCAAAGAA
>JAGVUS010000310.1 GCA_019136175.1 Chloroflexota bacterium
GAGGATATCCAGCAGGAACACGAAGCCCCCTCCGCTGCTGTTGCAGAGGAGGAACCGGAGGAACACGAAGGTCACCTGGATGTATTTGAGAGCTTCCTGAATAATCTCAACTTTGACCTCCCCGGCGACCAGCCCGGTGGAGAGGGACCGGATGTGCCTGGTGACGATCCCGGGGAAACCCCATGAGCGACATTCCCCCGTTTGACGAGACCCCTGCCGATCTTCAGCAGCTTCCCCACAGCCGCGAGGCGGAAGAGGCGGTGCTGGGTGCTGTACTGATCAACCGTGAGGTCTTTTTTGACCTGGCGGTCTTCTTGTCAGCGGATGATTTTTACATCATCCGCAACCGCTGGATTTGGGAGGCAATGATCCGGCTCTCGGAGCACCGCCAGCCGCTGGATTTGCTGCTGGTGGCGGACGACCTGGAGGAACACAGCCAACTGGAGGAAATTGGCGGCAGGGCGTACCTGATCTCACTGGTCAACCAGACCCCTTCCGCCATGTATGCTGTTTCTTATGGCGAGGTGGTCAAGGAAATGTCCATCCGCCGCCGCATGCTCACCGCCGCTAACAACCTGGCGCGCATGGCGCACACCCGCGACCAGTCGCTGGATACCATCATCGGCGAAGCGGAAAAAGCCATCTTTGGTCTCAAGGAAGACCAGGCGCAGCGGGATATCAAGCCCATCCAGGTGGTGGTCAGCGCCTATTTTGACCAGGTGGACCAGCGCTCCCGTCACGATGAGGAAATCATGGGGGTTCCCACCGGTCTGCTGGACCTGGACCGGGTGCTGGGCGGATTGCAAAAATCCGACCTGCTGATTATTGCCGGGCGACCCGGCATGGGCAAGACTGGCTTTCTGCTCTCGGTGGCAAAGAATGCCGCCCTCAAGCACAAGAAGCGTGTGGCAATCTTCTCGCTGGAAATGTCCAACGAGCAGCTTGTCCAGCGCCTGATTGCCCAGGAGACGGGCATCGACACCCAGAAGATGCGCACCGGCAAGCTGGACCCGGACGAGTGGCAGTTGTTTGTGCACGCCATTGAAGTGCTGGGGGAGACGGAAATCTGGCTGGATGACACCCCTGCACTCACACCCATGCAGCTTCGCACCAAGTGCCGCCGGTTGGAATTGGAACACGGGCTGGACCTGGTCGTTGTGGATTACCTCCAACTCATGTCCAGTGATACCCGCAACGACAACCGCGTCCAGGAAGTTTCCTACATCTCGCGCAACCTCAAGATCCTGGCGCGCGAATTGAAGGTCCCGGTGCTGGCGGCGGCGCAGCTTTCCCGCGCCGTGGAGCAGCGCACCGACAAGCGCCCCATCCTGTCCGACCTGCGTGAATCCGGCAGCCTGGAACAGGATGCCGATATTGTCATGTTCATTAACCGCCCCGACGCGCTGGATAAGGATAATCCCCGCCAGAACGTGGCGGAAATCATTGTTGCCAAGCACCGCAACGGTCCCACCCACCCCGGGATTGAACTGGTCTTCCGCAACAACCTGGCGCGGTTCGACAACGCTGAAACATCCACGCTGCCGCCCGCCCCGGGCAGGCGCAACAGGTAGGAGACGGAATGCCGTTTGCCGGGTTTTCCTCTTCCAAAACCAGGACGACGCCCCTGCCGGAAGCTTTCTTTGCCGAGCTTCTGCCGCAGGTGGATGACCTGGGCGAATTGAAGGTGACGCTCTATGCCTTCTGGCACCTCAGCCGGCAGGAGGGCAGCCTGCGCTACCTGACCGGGCGGGATTTTGCCGAAGATTCCCGCCTGCTGGAAGGGCTGCCCGGCGGTGCGGAAGCGCTTCCGGGCGCATTGGACCGGGCGGTACGGCGCGGCACCCTGCTGCGTGCCCAACCAGCCCAGGGGGAGACGGGCGACTCCCTGTATTTTCTCAATACCCCGCGCGGCAGGGCTGCCTACCAGGGCTTGCTCAAGGGCACCTGGCAGCCGGAAGACGGCTCGCACCCGGAAATCCGCCTGGAACTGGATCGCCCCAATATTTTCCGCCTGTATGAAGAAAATATTGGTCCGCTCACCCCGCTGATTGCGGATATCCTGCGGGATGCCGAACAGACTTACCCGGCGGCGTGGATTGAAGATGCCTTGCGCCAGGCGGTGCAGGCAAATGCCCGCAACTGGCGCTACGTTGAAGCCATCCTGCGGAGGCGGATGGAGAGAGGAACAAGCGATGGGAAACATCCAGGAGAATCTGAAAAAGATCGCCGCCGGTATGTCGAGGGAGAATTCGGTGACTACATCGAGCACTGAACCGGCTGCAGATGCCGCCACGCCCCACTGCCCCATCTGCAATGACCTGGGGTTTGTGCGGTTGGATGTGCCCATGGACGATCCCCGCTTTGGCAGGCTGCAGGTTTGCGTCTGCCGGCAGGAGGCGGTGGAGGAGGCTGCCCACCAGCGCCTGTACCGCCTGAGTAACCTGGCTGCCTTTGAGACCTGCCAGTTTGACACCTTCCGCATCGAAGGGCGTGGCAGCCTGGGCGATGCCCAGGTGGAATCGCTCCGGCAGGCGCTCAGCCTGGCGGAAGCCTACGCCCGCTCGCTTGACGGCTGGCTGGTGTTGATGGGCGGCTATGGCTGCGGCAAGACCCACCTGGCGGCGGCAATTGCCCATGCCGTGGTCCGGCGCGGTATTCCCACCCTCTTTCTGACCGTTCCCGACCTGCTGGACTGGCTGCGTTATGCCTACCAGGACCCGGAAACCTCGTTTGAAGTGCGCTTTGAAGAAATCCGCAACATCCAGCTCCTCGTGCTGGATGACCTGGGAACCCAGAATGCCACGCCCTGGGCACAGGAAAAACTCTTCCAGGTGATTGACTATCGTTCCATCCACCGCCTGCCCACGGTGGTGACCAGCAACCAGGAACTGGCGGAACTGGACGGGCGGATTGCCTCGCGCATCCAGAACCCCGACCTTTCCACCGTGATTTACATCCAGGCGCCGGATTACCGCGCCCCCATCGCACCGCCGGACTCCTCACCCGGGCTTTCCGCCCTCAAGCTGCTTGTCGACCGCACCTTTGGCAATTTCAGCCTGCGTGAGCGTGAAAAACTGCCGGAAGACCAGCAGGTCAGCCTGGAAAAAGCCTTCCGGGCTGCCCAGCTGTATGCCGAGCGCCCCTCCGGCTGGCTGGTGTTGATGGGCGGATATGGCTGCGGCAAGACCCACCTGGCGGCGGCGATTGGCAACTACCGTACCGGGATGGGTGAGGAGCCGCTCTTCGTGGTGGTCCCCGACCTGCTGGATCATCTCCGCTCCACCTTCAGCCCCACCAGCCGCACAACCTACGACCGGGTGTTTGACGAAGTGCGCACCACCCCGCTCCTCGTCCTGGATGACCTGGGGACGCAGTCCGCCACCCCGTGGGCGCGGGAAAAGCTCTACCAGATTTTCAACTACCGCTATAATGCCCGCCTGCCATTGGTGATCACCACCGCTGCATCGCTGGAGGAAATTGACCCGCGCATCCGCAGCCGCATGCTGGATTCGCGGCTGTGCACCATCCACGCCATCCTGGCGCCATCCTACCGCCCGGCACCCGCCGCACCCCGCAAACCGCGCCCTACGCGTTCCCGGGACTGAACCACATCATCCGGGCAATCCACGGAACCACCTTGCGTGAAGGCAGGTGGACCTTCCAGCGCGGATTGGATTAAGAGGTTTGACCCCCCGGAATGGTTATAAATGTCAGACAAATTTGCATTCACCTGGTTTATAATTTGAGACTGGTACGATTTATGCCATTGTTGGATTGTTCCTGCCGCTGGCAGTTTTGGAAAAACAATTTACAGGTGAATGAATGACAAAATCCATCCAATTGACGGACTTAACCCTGCGCGACGGAAATCAGAGCATTGCCGCCACCCGTATGACGCGCGAACAAACCCTGCGCATCCTGCCCATGCTGCAGCGCGCCGGTTACACCCGCATGGAACTCTGGGGCGGCGCCATCCTTGATTCCTGCATTCGCTTTTTAAATGAAGACCCCTGGGAGCGGCTGGAAGCCTATGCCCGTATCCTGGGCGGTTCGGGGAAAATCCAGGCGCTCCTGCGCGGGCAGAATCTCTTTGCCTACCAGCCCTACCCTGATGACCTGGTGATCTCCTTTGTCAAGCAGGCAGTTGAATCGGGTGTGGGCGTCATGCGTATTTTTGATGCCCTGAATGATGAACGCAACCTGACGATTGCCCTGCTGGCAACCAAGGCATACGGTGCCAAAGCCGAAGCCGCTCTCTCCTATACCGTCAGCCCGGTGCATACCGTGGATTATTTTGTGGACTATGCCCGCCGCCTGGAGGAAATGGGCGCTGACCAGCTTGCCATCAAGGATATGGCTGGCTTGCTGCACCCCGTTGATGCCGTTGCCCTCATCCGCAGGCTGCGCCAAAATACCTCGCTGCCGATTGCCCTGCATTCCCATACCACCACTGGCGTGGGGTTGTTGAATGCAGTGATTGGCATGGTCTATGGCGTGGATTCCATTGACTGCGCCATCACTCCGTTTGCTGGCGGTTCCTCGCACCCCCCGGTGGAATTGTTGATTGTCTTTGCCGAGGAACTGGGGCTGGAACACGGGCTGGAAAAACGCTTCGTCATCCAGGCGCAGGCGGAACTCTTCCGCATTTTCGATGAATTAAAAACCCACATTTCCTATCATGGCAAGTATTACCGCCCGGTGATGTTTGAAGATATCAACCGCCACCAGGTCCAGGAAATCCTCCGGCTGGTCAGCACGCCCATCCCTGAGAACATGGAAACTGCCCTGGCGCTTTCCCGCACAATGCTCAAGGAACTGGGCTATCCCGATTACGATGACCGCATCTTTGATTCCCAGATCCCCGGCGGTATGCTTTCCAACCTGCAATCCCAGCTCCGCTCCATGGGGCGGGATGATATCCTCGACCGGCTGATGACCGAAATTCCCCGCGTGCGCCGGGATGTGGGCTATGTCCCGCTGGTCACACCCACCAGCCAGATCGTTGGCTCGCAGGCTGCCTTTAACCTGATCATGGGCGAGGAATATGCCCACGCCTCCGATGAATTTCGCATGCTGCTGCGGGGCGAATTTGGGCGCACGCCTGCCCAGCCCAATCCCGAAGTGGTCCGCAAGGTGCTGGGCGAAGCCGAGGAACCGCTGCGCTACCGCCCGGCATCCTACCTGATGCCTGTACTGGAAGAGCCGGTCCGGCTGCCATTTGTCCGCACTCACAAGGACCTGCTGCTGCACTTTCTTTTCCGGGAGGCGGCGGATACTTTTCTGAAAAACCGCTATGCGTTGGAGGAAGTGTAAATTCCTCCAGGCAGGTGAAGAAGAAACAGAACAGGGCATCCTGCCACGGCAGGGTGCCCTGTGATATTACTTGAGAAGTGGAATTATTCCTGTCCCGCCCGCAGCCGCAGGTAGGACTCATACCGGTCCGGGTGGACAGTGCCGTTTTCCACTGCCTGCCGTACAGCGCAGCCCGGTTCGTTCTGGTGGGTGCAGTCATTGTACCGGCAGGCGGAGACCAGTTCCCGTAGTTCGGGGAAATAGCCGTCCAGTTCCTCCGGCTGGGTATCCCATAATGCCAGCGAACGCAGCCCCGGCAGGTCTGCCACGTATCCCCCGCTGTGCAGGGCGTGGAGTTCCCGCACCACGGTGGTGTGCCGCCCGCGGTTGCCGTAGCTGCCAATCTCGCGCACGTGCAGCCCCAGTTCCGGCTGGACGGCATTCAGCAGGCTGGATTTGCCCACGCCTGAAGGTCCCGCCAGCCCGGTCATCCTGCCTGTCAGCCGCTGGCGCAGTTTGTCAATCCCCAGCCCGGTTTTGGCGGAGAGCAGCAGGACGGGGTAGCCCAGCGGCGGGTACATGGAGAACAGTTCCGCTGCCCGGGCTTCATCCAGCAGGTCCACCTTGTTGACGGCGATCAGCGCGGGCAAACCCTGTTTCTCGCAGATGACCAGGAAGCGGTCCAGCATGCGCAGGCGCGGGGCGGGCTGGGTACACGAAAACACCAGCACCACCTGGTCGAGGTTTGCCACCAGCACCTGGCGGTAATCCCCGCGCGGGGTGGGCGCCAGCCGCACCAGTTCACTGTGCCGCGGCTGGATGACATCAATCCTGCCGCTGCCATCCTCCAGCAGCTGCACTTCCACGGTATCCCCCACGGCAGCCAGGTCCGCCCTGGCAGGTCCGCGCTTGAGCCGCCCGCGAAGCTGGCAGAGCACCCGGCGATTCCCAATCTGGACGGTGTAAAAACCGCTCTGGTAACGGACGACAGTCCCAACAATCAGCTCGGACATGGGCTACGGTTCGGGTGTCTCCGTCCGGGTGACGTAATAACTCGATTCCCACGGGTACAGGCGGGACGGCTTGCCGGTGTAGTAGACTTCCACCACCCGCCGGAAGATGGGCGCGCCAATTTCGGAACCCTCTCCGGCATTTTCCGCCAGCACCACCACGGCAATATCGGGCTTGTCCTCGCGGTTGGTGTTGGTGTACCCGGCAAACCAGGCATG
>JAGVUS010000440.1 GCA_019136175.1 Chloroflexota bacterium
GCATCGCTTACCGCCAGCACGGCAGTGGGCGTGCGCTCCTGCTGCTGCATGGCAATTCGGGCAGCAAGGCAATGTTCAAGCCGTATCAATTGGAACACTTCCCACAATTTCACACCTTTGCCCTGGACAGCCGCGGGCACGGGCAGAGCATCTCAACCGACGAGGAAATTACCATCGAACAGATCAGCCGGGATGTCATCCGGTTTTGCGAGGCGAAGGGCATTCACCAGGCGGATGTGATTGGATACAGTGATGGAGGGAACATTGCCCTGCACCTGGCGAACAAGGCTCCCGAAACCTTCCCGCGCATCATTACCGTCTCGCCGAATTACCTGGTCAGCGGAACCACCGATGAATCCCTGCATATGCTTGGCTACATGCTGAAGATAATGTCTTTTCTGTCCCGCCTGGGATTCAACATGAAGAAGTACATCCTTCGCTTCCATATGATGATGGTGGATATTGGCATTACGGAGGAGGAACTGGGCAGCATACGCACCCATCTGAAAATCCTCTACGCGGAGAATGACATGATCAAGGAGGATCACCTGGTTCGCCTTGCAGGGATCATCCCTCATGCCAGCCCGGAAAAAATCATGGGCTGCACACACCTGACCATCATGCGGAACCTGGCTGCCATCCGGTCCATGCAGGCATACCTGTTCACCGGGATTTCTTAATTCCCAGCTCTTTGTTTGATTTTCTTCAGGAAAGGACCAGACATGAAATCGTCCAAATCCTCCACTGTCCTGGTGGCAGTGGCGTGGATCACCATCCTGGCAATCACGCTTCCCAAAATCATTCTGCAGGAAATTTTCCATTTCCCGGTTTCGGAAAATTTGCAGTATCAAATTGCATTCCCGGTCTTGCTTGCCGGTCTGGTCCTGGTTTTTGTTGTGAAAACCCTGCGTCCCTTGCGCCTGTTTTTTGGTTTGTTCCTGGTGCTGGTGGGCGCCCAGTGGCTGGTCTACACCCGGCTGGATCAATTACCCATCTATCAACGCTGGCTCCAGGACCCATCCTTCCACATCTATATGCTGGCAGAGCAATCCCTGCACTTGGTGGTCACCCTGGCTATCATTGTTTTTTTATGGATTGTGAAAAAGAATTTTATGGCATTCTTCCTGGCGAAAGGGGATATATCCGCACCGGTGGAGCCGGTGCGCTGGCTGGGTGTCAAGGCGGGAGAAAGGTGGGGAAAATTTGGCTGGATCCTTGCCATCTGCATCAGCCTGGGCACGCTGGCATTTTTGATCATTGCCGGGCGTCCTCCGATGGCATTTGTAGTGAAAGCCCTGCCATTCCTGCCGGCGGTGCTGCTGGCTGCCGCCTTGAATGCATTCAACGAGGAATTGACCTACAAGGCATCATTCCTCTCGGTGCTGGAGGATGCAGTTGGCAGGCAGCAGGCGCTTCTGTTGGTGGCGGCATTCTTTGGTCTCTTGCATTTTTATGGCGTCCCATATGGCATTGTGGGGGTGATTCTGGCTGCATTTTTGGGGTGGATTTTGGGAAAGTCGATGCTGGAAACACGCGGGCTTTTCTGGGCGTGGTTCATCCACTTTTTACAGGACGTGCTGATTTTTGCCTTCCTGGCGATTGGGTCCATCACCCCGGGTGGGTAGTGGGACCTTTCTGGAGAAGCCCGCGACAAAGACCGGTCAAAACGCTAATTGCAGAATGTTCACGGATCCAGGGAAGTGATATACTGATTTAGTATACTGGATGGACAGTTCAAGATTTTCTTTCTGCTGTTCCATCCTCCCCTGGAAATTTGGTTGAAAATACCCCCATGGATGATATCAGCGATATCGTTGAATTTTACAATGGCAACCCGGACGCGGAACATCAGCGCCTGGAATACCATCAACTGGAATTTGACCTCACCTGGCGGTATTTGGACCGCTTTTTACCGCCAAACGGGAACTTGTTGGAAATTGGTGCCGCTTCCGGCAGATACACGCTGGGTCTGGCTGGGCGGGGGTATTCCATTACGGCGGTGGATGTCTCACAAAAATTACTGGACCTCAACCGGCAAAGGCTGGCAGAGAATCACCTGGAGGCAAACGTGCGTTACCTGACGGGAGATGTCCGTCAGCTTGACAGGTTCGTTCAGGGGCAATTCGATGCCATTCTTCTGATGGGTCCGCTCTATCACCTGGTCATGGAATCAGACCGGAGCCTGGCATTGAGCAATTGTTATGCCCACCTGGTGGAAGGCGGCGTGATTTTCTCCTCCTTCATCAGCCGGTTTGGCATCATGGGTGAATTGATTCGCAAGGTGCCGGAGTGGATTGAGGACCAGGCTGAGGTTCGTGAAATCCTGGATTTGGGCAGGGATCCCGACCATTACCCGAGGGGCAGCTTTCGCGGTTACTTTGCCACAGTTGCAGAGATTGCTCCGCTGCATGAGAATGCTGGTTTTAAGACGATTCTTCTGGCGGGGGTGGAGCCGGGCATTTCGGCGGATGATGAAAGTTACAATCAATTGCAAGGAACCCGCCGCCAGTTGTGGCTGGATTTGTTCGATGAGCTCAGCACGGAACCGTCCAGCCTGGGCGCCTCGCGGCATCTCCTGTACATTGGTTGCAGACCCGCTCTTTGAGAATCCATGAATGGTTCAACCAGGAAAGGTGGATTAACATGAATGATGCATATCAAATTGTTCAACTGGACCAGCCAGCATGGGAGATCATAGGCGGGGGAATCCAGGAGTACAACATCCAGCAGACGTGGGATGATCATGCCAGGAGCCTGTGCTTTGTCCTCCAGGGACCGGACCGGGAAATTGTGGGTGGTGTGATCGGTGCAACTTACTGGGAATGGCTTCACGTGGACCTGATGTGGCTTCGGGAGGACCACCGTGGTAGGGGATACGGTCATCAATTGCTGGAGATGGCAGAGGTGGAAGCCCGCAAACGGGGAGCCAGGTACGCCTACCTGGACACGTTTGATTTTCAGGCGCCGGAATTTTATAAAAAGTATGGGTATGAAGTGTTTGGGGTCCTGGAGGATTTTCCTTCCGGGCATACCCGCTATTTTATGAAAAAGCAGTTATAAGTTGATTCCTGCTGGAGTGGTTCCGGGGAGGAAGAGTATGAAAGATGAAATTTTTGCTTTGGAACAGGGGGCAATGGAGCGCTGGCGGGTTGGCGACCCATTTGGATGGTCGGAGATCAGCACAGAGGATGTAATCTATATTGATCCCGGGCTGACAAAACCCATCCAGGGGCTGGAGGAATACCGGGAATACCTCCGGGAGATAAAGGGGAAAGTGCATTACCAGGGCTCTGAGTTCATTGATCCGAAAATTGTCATGGTTGGGCAGGATGCTGCTGTACTTTCCTATAATTATTGTTCCAGCAGGGATCTGCCTGAGGGCGGGGTAGCAAAAACACCCTGGAATACAACGGAAATCTACTTCCGCCGGGATTCCCGGTGGCAGATTGTCCATTCCCACTGGTCGTTTGTCCATCACCAGGTTACCCGCCGGGTGGAAATTCCACTTCCCATCCTAGTTAAACCGGTGGAATTTGAAGGAGTGCTGGGAGAACTGATGATTCTTGAATCCGCTGCAATGAAACGGTGGCGGACCGGTGATCCCTGGGGCTTTCTGGAAATCTATGCCCCCGGTGTGACTTATTTTGATACCGGCACGGATCAAAGGGTTAACGGCTGGGAGGCGATGGCTGCCCGTTACCGGGAAATTGAAGGGAAAATCTTCTACGATGTGATGGATTTCATTGAGCCAACGGTGCGGTTGTTGGGAGATATGGCGGTTCTGGTGTACCGTTTTCTTTCCACCCGGTTAAACCCGGACGGATCCATTCTGAGCCGAACGCCCTGGAATTGCACTGAGGTGTATGCCCGCAGTACGCAGGGCTGGAAAATCATCCACAATCACTGGTCGCTGATCAATGGCGAGAGAGTCTGAACCTGTTGTGGGGCTGGATGCGCACTGCTGCCCGGGTGGAGAAGCCGAAAGGAGGAAATCATGAGCAAATGCAAGATTACGGTTTTAAAAACCAGCTTTAACAAGGAATATGTGGACCTGTACGTGGAAGAAGAACGGCGAAAGACCCTGTCCACCTGTGATGTTTTTAAGGAAGGTCAGGAATTTATTACGGATGCGGTCAGCGGCATGCCGGAGGGATTTTGTCCCTGGGCTTGGGATGACATTTACAAGGTGCTGGTGGCTTATTATGCCGGTGGGAATTTTGGCATGTGGTATCAGAACGGCAACCAGATCATTGCCTGCTGCACGGATGGAACCCGACCGGTGTATTTTAAGATTGAAAAAATAGACGAATAGCATTTGGGTGGACATCTTTGGATTTCTTTTTCGCCATGCCCACGCGGGGCAGGTGGAGTTTTATTGTTGCTTACCCAACGGTGCGATCCATCCATGGCGTCATGGTAACGAAAACCAGGGGCATTGTTATCCATACCTGGTGAATATCCTGCTTTGCAATATGGATTTTTCGTTGGTTTGTGTATAATATTTTCAAGAGCATGGAAACCACGCCATCAAACACCTTTACCAGCCACACAGACCGCATTTCCGCAAAGGAGCTATCCACACTGCTGAAGGTGAGCGGGTCTCTTGCCTCCACCATGGACCTGGCGGAGGTGCTGCGGATTTCCATTGAGAGCGCCGCAGAACTGCTGGAACTGGATACTGGTGCAATCTACACACTCGAAAACAATACCCTGTATCTGGGTGCCACCATCCCGCCCCTCCCTACAAAGTTTCCCGACGAGTTGCGTTTTGCGGATCTGAATCAACATCCCCATATCCGGCTGGCGGCAGTGACCCGCGCTCCTGTGTACCTGGAGGATGCCAGGAAGGCTCAGCTTTCCCCGGCTGAAAAAATGATTGTTGATTCCCGCCGCCTGATATCCGTCTTGTATTTTCCGCTGGTGCTTAAAGAATTGGTGATTGGTACATTCATCCTTGGAACGACCCAACGGATACGGAAGTTTTCCAACGAAGAAATTGACCTCTGTCATACCCTGTCCTACCAGGTTTCGCTGGCAATGGCAAATGCACAGTTATATCAAAAGTCCCAGCAAGCCATCCAGGACCTGACCCGGGGATACGATGACATGCTGCTGGCATGGTCGCGCGTCCTGGATATGCGCGACCACGTCACGGATGAGCATACCCAGCGGGCGGCGGATTTAACCGTTACCCTGGCGCGCAGGATGGGGGTTCCGGAAACAGAACTGGGGCATATCCGCCGGGGGGCTTTGCTGCATGATATCGGGAAAATGGGCATCCCGGATGCCATCCTGCAGAAACCGTTCACCCTGACCGATGAAGAACTGGTGGTAATGCAGAGCCACCCGGTGCTGGCATACTGGCTCCTCTCGCAGATCAGCTATCTTGCCCCTGCCGTGGATATCCCCTATTGTCACCACGAAAAATGGGACGGAACCGGGTATCCGCGCGGCTTGAAGGGGGAGGAAATTCCCCTGGCGGCGCGCATCTTTGCCGTGGTGGATGTCTATGATGCCCTGACATCCGATCGACCCTACCGCCCTGCCTGGTCTAAAGGAAAAGCCACTGCCTATCTGCAGGAACAATCCGGCAAACACTTCTACCCGGAGGCGGTACGCGCCTTCCTGGAACTGGTTGCGGATTGATTTTCCCGGCGGGTATGTTCGGTGCCTGCCTTGCATTGGACAGGCAGGGTCAGATTTCAATCCTGGGTGGCTGGTTCCGGGATTGATCCCAGCGGTTCAAGTTCCACAAAAATGGACCGTGCCGCGGCATTCCCCAGCGTTACCGACTCTCCATTGATATCAATTGTGATGGTTTCGTTAAAGGGCAGGATTTCCGTCACAGTTACCGGTTGACCCGGAAGGATCTTCTTTTTTTCAAGATAGGCAAGCAGTTCCAGGTTTTCCTCCGCCAGCTCGTGAATCCGGCGGATGATGACCCTGCCGCCACATGGTATGGCTGTCAGTGGCATCCAACCGGCAACTGCTTTTTCAAAACCTGGCAGGGGGTTGCCGTGCGGGCAGGTTTGTGGATTGCCAAGCTGTTCCATCAAGGCGGTTTCGGTCATGGCGGAAATGGCATGCTCCAGTTGGTGAGCCTCGGCATGCAGCTTTGACCAGGGGAGGGTGTGAATCATCATCCATTCCATCAGCATGTGGCGGCGCATCACCACCCGGGATGCCGCCCATCCGGTTTCGGTCAGGTGCGTACCATCCTTGTCCATGGTAATCAGCCCATCCCGTACCATTCGCTTGAGCGTGTTGGTGACGGTGGGGGGAGTAACGCCCAGCAGCTCCGCCAGCCGCGAGCCAATGACCGGTTCCTGGTCCCGTTCCATCACGTAGATCAGCGACAGGTAATCCTGAACGGTTGAACTCAACCCGGAAATATCAAAATCATGTGTGACATTTGTCATCAAATCATTTACCTTATTAACCTATGCTAATATTTTATGTTAGCTTATAATAAAATATATAGCATTCAATTGATTATATCATTACTTTGTCCGGGAGGCTA
>JAGVUS010000254.1 GCA_019136175.1 Chloroflexota bacterium
AGGTACGGGGAAGCATTGAAAAAAGCCCAGGCTGCCCAGGTGGCTCGATTTATCATGTTATTGAGCGCCTGGACATTGAAAACATTAAATGGGGCGAATCCGGATCCGATTGTTGCCCGGGGCGGCAAGATCGGTTACGTGCTTGCGTTTTATGAGGAGCTTCAGAAAACATTGATCCTGTTCCAGGAATTTCTGGATAAAGTTCGTGCCGAACGCAATGAAACTCTTAAATTATCTTCCAAAACCGAAGCCGCAGCTGAACGTGCCAAACAGGAATACAACCGATTGAGGGGCAAACGCTGTTGGATGACGTTTTATGATGGCTTTGTCCACCCGGATGCACATCGTTCCCAACGAAATTACCTGCGTGCCGAACAGCGGTCAATCGATGTACGCAAAGACAATATCCTGCTGGATGTGATCTCAGAAACCACAACCGAAATGCTGGAATATACACAAAAAACGCTGCAAGCATTCGAGTATTGGATTACCACCCTGGTGACTGGAGATCCCGCCCTTGGAATTACTGGAATGTACCAGGCAATTTCAGAATCACTTGGAAATGTCAATTTGAATCATCAAATTGACAAAGCATCTGAAAACGTCAGTGCAATCATTGGGCAGCACGAATATCAATCCGATCCCAAGTATGTCCAGGATGCCCTGGATTGCCTGGTTTGGCACGTCATTCCCGGCAGTGACAGGCTTGAGGTCCAGGTTGGGGTTGAATTTCCGGCTGATCAACCCAATACCCCTCCCACCTTCAGGAATTTCCGCCACAAGGAGGAGACTGCCAACAGGGATCCCAAGGAATATAATTTGCGGATTGTTTTATCGCTGGCGGAACGCCCATACCAGGTTATCCAACAAGAGCGCCCCATTGCGCGCGAAATATCCGGCGTTTTTCCCACCGGAAAACAACTTGCTGAATCGGTTGGTGCACTTGGAGAACCATTATATACGACCAGCAGCAGGGGAACGGCTACTGGACCTCAGGTAACAGCCTGTTATATCCGTGTGCATGCCGGGATGGACGAAACCACTATCGCGTATTTCAATGAATTCCTGGAGGAAATGAAAGCCCGCCATCCCAATATCATGAATATGGAATTGGTGGATTCCGAGGATAAACACAAAATGACAATTGTTCGCTCGGACGATCTCCTGCCCAGTACCGAATTTGATATGTGGCACCTTTGTAAGACCGCATATATTCAAATGGTAACTGATCCCAAATTAGGTATGTCTGCGGCTGAACTCCATATCTTCCCGGCAGAAATCAACGCTTGCAGTTACGAGGCGGAAATGCCAAAGAAATTGAACCAGGATTTCCGTACATTGCAGCCGGAAGTTGTTGCCGTTCTCGAGAATAAAGAGCATTTTGAGATGTTCTTCAGGGCATATGCGCTTGGATTTATCCGGATGAAAAAGGATGAAAACCTGTTCCCTTACTGGTCCTATCAATTGCCTGGGGATGAGGAGGAATTGTTTATTACTGAACCCAAAAAGGAATTAGGTCAGGTAAAAGAGCCGGATATCTTCCAGGTCATTCATAATTTTGCCATTGAAGGCTGCGACCAGCGCCAGGGAAGAGGGCAAAATATTACCGTGAAATGGGACGATTTGAAAACGGCTATTTTGAAGCAGGAGAAAGAACTCGGCAGGGAAAAGGCGATTGAGGTTTATCGGGCTCAGCTGGACAATCCAGACGGCTTAATTCAAACCATCCGCAAGGATGTGGAAGTCCGCCGAAGTGCAGCCAACGACGATTCCGTCAGGAAATTAATTGGCCAGGAACATACCGATTTGGCTGACCTGGGGAAATTGGTTTACCTGCAAATCATCGATTCTGTCAAAGCCCGGCTTCAGCAATAAGAGCCCAACCAGAGGATTGCGGGTGGATTTTCTTATCTGCCCGCAATCCTTTTGGAAATGATAAGGATAACCAGAATCTGCAATGCGAAATTTGTTTATTAACCGGAGAAAACAAGACCCGTTCGAAAATTGGCAGCCTGCACCCAAGTGTGGTGTTCCAGTAGAATTCCCCCTTCCGGATCTACCTGCTTTTAATGGTGAACCGGACGATAACACACCAGGTTCTACTAACAGGCAGCGATTCAAAACGATGGTTATTGGTCTGGGGGCAACCGGTGATGCGGTGGTGGGGGAATGGTTGAAGTCGGGATATTTTGACCGTACAGAAAACAGTGCTGTGAGCATTACGCTTGGCAGCACTTCAATTAAGTGGACTGATCAGGAGGACCCTGATTTCCGACATTTTGACTTAAATCATTATCCCCTACAGAATAGAAACTGGCGGTTTGAGGGGGAAGAAGCATATGACAAGTTTCGTTCTTATCAAACCTATCAGGCTTGGCGTGATTACCTGAAGATCCAATTTAAAGAGAAATACACAGTCACGATCATAATCGTTGGCAGTCCAAAGGAAGCCGAAATTGGAGTCCTGGAGCCTCTTTTACAGGCATTAAGATTAGACATCAAGTTTGAAAATGTTTCCATTGTTGGATTGTTTTCGGTAAATGCTGTGCGACCTGTGCATGATGATGGTGAAATCTATGCCATCCTTCGAGAAATGCATCGATTTACCTATAATGGCGTTCATTACTCCAAGCATCCGGAAAGTACAATTAATGGGTTGTTTGAGGGAGTGCTTCTGGATCACCTGTTCTTACTTGAGGAATTTGTACAACCGGACACAGGTTGGTCCATTCCAGGCATGGATGCCATGATTCATGAAATGGTTGAGGCAGTGAATGCATTATCCTGTTTATCTTATCATCAGGAACTTGCAAGCGAATTTCGTCTCCAATCTCAAAATCAAATTGACTTTCAGGGAAAAATTGGAAGACCGGCAGTTCACAGCCTGGGCATTTTCACCCAATACATCCCTGTATCCAAGGTAAAAGAATATCTTGCCCTACGCCTGGTCATCGCAGCGTTATATGGTGAGGACGATAACCGACAAGAGGAAGGCTTGGTGGGCAGGAATCTTAAACCCATCCGGCAGGCGGACTCTGGCAAAGATATCGCATATCGATGGTTGATTAGTGGTCCTTGTAAACATCCCTTCTTTGAGTGGTTTTTAAATAATACTGATCAGACTCAACTGCATGCCCTTCCTTCAGAAAACCAGGATTATTATCCGGCTTTCAAGGGGCAAGTTTGTCATGGCATTATGGATCAACTGACCCAATCCCCTTCCGTTGAAGGATTAGCCCGGTCCAAAAAAGCCTTGCAGTTTTTGATATCACATTGTACAGGGATTAAGCGTAATCTGGCAATTCAACCTACTCATCCACGAAAAATTGTATTGGAACAATTTTGTGATCGATCGACAAAATTGCTACAGAAGTTATCGGCACAGTTAACAAAATGGCAGGAAATTCTTGGGTGGGAAAAGCAGGCAGGAATTATTGATGCAAACCAGCCAATGATCAGTGAAATCATTAACCAGGAATTGTCAGCCCGGAAAGAAGAATTTATTCTTCTTTCAAAGAATCCAATCCGGGTGCCAATTGTTACTCCAGATGAGCAGGATTTTGTTAGTCAATTGGACGGTTATTACCTGGACACAATCCGACCGGAAATTCGGATCCCCGGTGCTGCCAGCAATGCCTTTGTCAATACCCGTAAACGGTTGGGATGGTGGATTGAGAGTCAACCCGATGACCCACGAATTTACCTGGTATGTCTTCCGCCGGATCAAAAATATAACCGGTCGGATACAATCCCCAGAGAAGCGTTATTTCTCCCGGAACATATGGAGAAATTTTTAAATACAATGATCCAAATCGGGATGGACCAAATCGAGAAAACAAAAATACTTGACGCATTGATTCCGAAGGAAGACCCGGATTTATCGCTATCCAAGCAGGCAATTGGCAGCTTGCTGCGATATGATGCAAACATGGCCGCGCGGGACTATCGCCCCCCATCTGATAAATATGTTGTCCTGACGGGAACAATACAGCAGGCTCGGCAGTATGCCGACATAATATTTGCTGGTCAATTAAACGAAAATGTGATACCGACGGGGATGTGCGATCCTGCCAGAATATCCGCGATGAGCCTGAGGTTCAATATCCCAATCGACGCTGTGCTGGCAATTAAAACAGCCTATGGGCGCTATGTGCCACTGAACGAGTCGAGACACTTATGCATACAGGAACGGAATGCAGTACTGTATGAAAAAGCCATGAAGAACCTGGATGACTATGACCTTTATGAACATGTGAGTGAGAAATTAAAACGCCATGAAATTATACCTCCCCGATTAACTATGGCGCTGATTGATACCCAATTGGTCACATTATTCTGCCAGGCAGTCATTTATCAAATCATAACATTGGATCGGGACGAGAACGGTGTTCAAAATTGGTGTTTGCTTCCTGTTGCAAATGTTGAAAAACCAATTAAGCTGGCTGCTAACACAGAAGATGGATTATGGAACGCGTTTTTAACCTTTACCGTTCAACTGCCGAATGAAAAAAATATACGGTACACAAACCCCTTTCATCCGAATCATAGAGCGAATTTTCTGGGAACCTTGTGGAGCGAAACCCGAAGACGCGCTGAAGGAACTGGCAGCGCTCAAATGAAAAGAACTTTTCGTGAACAATACCTGGAACCTTATAAAAAACGGAACCAGAATACAGAACTGGGGTTTGCCTTTTCGACCTTAATGGAAGTGGAATTACAAAATCCCGTCTGGAGCGACTGGACCCGGAAGATCAATTAAGATTGCATTATGTTTGGAAGAGGTGAAAAATGACTCAACAACTTGCCAATACCTCGAGTTTTCAAGAACACATGGAAATTGAGCACCAAGATTACAAGTTGATAATTGAAAAGCGATTAAGCTCTGGTTTTACCAGCGAAGTGTTTAAAGGCACACTTTATAATCCCAATGACCCAAATGGGGAAAAAATTGTTGTGGCAATCAAGGTTATGCGATCGCTCGAATATGCTGCTGCCCAAAGACTTTTCCAGGAAGAAGGCATGACTCTCAGCTTGTTGATGAGCATTGAAAAGGAATGGAACGCTCAGGAAGAGCAGGATCCACCCATAAAGGTAGCTCCTGTTTATTATGGGATGTCAGAGTGGAACGGCCACCCCTACCTGGTAATGGAGTTTATTCATGGTCGGCAGATACCGGACTTGTTGAGGGAATACGGACACCTGAATGAGCATGACGCAGCCCGGATTGCCTGGCAGCTATATCACCTGCTCAATATTTTGCATGTGAAATTACAAAAGACCTATATTGATTTAAAGTTTGATAACTTATGGTGGGTTGAAGGAGAAGATGGCAGCCCGGGATATCTAAAAGTCACCGATCTGGGAACGTTGGATAGTATCCGCGAAAAACAGGAATCTGCCCGATTGCGAAGTATCAAACGGGATTTGCTGTTGGCAGGTGTTTACTTGTGTGGGATGGTTTCGGGAAAAATATTGCGTTACAGTTATGGAGAATTATTGGAGCAGGCAACTCCGGTAATTCACAAAACAGATGTCAGTTGGGAAACGCAGCAATTACTCCGGTGGTTGCTCCATCCCAATCCTGAAGCACGCCCCCAATCGGCTGCCGAAGTGGAAGATCGATTGAAGTGGCTTGTGGATTGTTGGGATAAAGACCCCCAAAATCTGTTATCCATTGCCGAAAACAACCTATCCAGGGCGAGGGGATCTGAGGATGGAAATGAGGTTAACAAATTTGCTCGTAAAGCCCGGGTGGCACTTGGTGTTCTGCACAAGAAAATGGCTGGTCAGTTCACCCCGGAAGCGGACAGCTTATTGGAGCAAGTGAACGAAGTCTTAAAGAGTAGTGACTATCTGGAACGGGGGATGGCACTGTTTATGGGAAGGTCATACAAGGAAGCCCTGTCATTATTTGAGACCGGTTATGAGTGGGCGGATACGCCAGCCCGGTTGCGCCAATGGGCTGTGTTAACCAGGCTGGCAATGGAAGCTGATTCAGAACAATTTGATCCGGTCAAAGAAGAATGGGTTGCCATTCTTGAGCTTATGAATGCTGGCGATCTGCATGCGGCAGAAATACGAATCCGGGAATTGCATCAGTTTGAAGGCATGGTCGCGTATCAATCGCTGCTTGCCGAGTGTGTAATGAATATCGCATTGGAAAAAGCCCACAGGGAACATGCAAACCAGAACTACAGCCAGGCTGCCGAACATTATCGCGCTGCATTAAATGCTCAAAAACAAATGTTGTATTCCGAAAAAGTCATGCAAAATGAGACGGGTGATATCCGTCCGTATGCTGAAGACATGGAACGCCGCAGCAGGGGGGATGAGGATGGTCTGCGGATGATGCGGGATGTCTTGCAACGATTATCTGAAAATCCACCTGTAACACAGTTGAATGAATGGGGAGAGATAGCCGCAGAACAAGATCAGGCATCGATTGAGGAT
>JAGVUS010000172.1 GCA_019136175.1 Chloroflexota bacterium
CCCTCGATGGGAGAACCACCGACATTAAAAAACGCGCCCGGGCAGCGCGTTTTTGTTTTTACCAGTCGGGGCGGGCGGATTTGAACCGCCGACCTCACGGTCCCGAACCGTGTGCTCTAGCCGGGCTGAGCCACGCCCCGAATGCCCTCAGATTATACCCCACCCATTTCAGATTTGGCAATACCAAAATCAATATTCGGTTTCGCGGCTCAATACCAGCAGCACCAGGTAAACGGTCCGTCCAACTTTGCGCAATTTTACCGGGTCAATGATGGCGGGTGTATCTTCCGGGGTGTGAACAAGCATATCCGAACCATCCCAGCTGACATATGCACTCAACGCCTGGCGTCCGCCAAACCCCGCCACACCGGGACGGTCTGCGTGGGGGTCACGCCCTGTATTCGTCAGGCGCACATTCAACCTGGATGCTGCCTGTTCAAACAACCGCACCAACCGGTAGCTTGTCCCCTGCCCCAACGCCAGGGCATTGCCAGAACCCGCGCCAACTCCACTTAACTCAATCACTGCTTCCGGCTCCAGCAGCGAAAGCCGGGATTCCGCATTCATCACGTTGGTCAGGCTCAAGCCTTCCCTGCGCTCGCCGCCCGCCCAGGCAACAAATACAATCGTTTTATCCGGCTGGTAGTTGGAAGCTTTCATCAACCGCGCCAATTCCAGCATCATCGCCACACCGCTGGCATTATCATTTGCGCCCGGGTAAAGCGTTCCATCCGGTCCAGTTCCCAATCCATCATAATAAGCAGTCACCAGGATCACCCGGTTATCCAAACCCTTTCCCTGTTCTTCGCCCTGCAAGGAGCCCGTACCAGGGATATAACCAATCACGTTGTAATATACTTCCGAAAGATCCTCTTCCAAGAATTCTTCCCTCAAGTGAACAGTGGCTCCCGCTTCTGTAAATCCAAATTGATCGTATGGGATTGAACTGCTGATTGCTTCCATTTGTTCAAGGCTGGAGCCTGCAGTTGCCAACAGGATATCTGCCATGCTTTCAGTAATGTAAAGCGTTGGGAAGGTATAGGGCGTCGTATACCGGGTATAGGTAAAGATATCCCTTGTATTCAAAAATTCATCATCTTCTTTGACAATTAACAAGCCCCCAGTTTGCCCACCGGTCTGAACAAACTTGATAAGAGGGAAATCTTTTTCGCGAACTATAAAAACAGATTTCTCAATTTCATCCCCATAAAAGAACAATTGTTTTGTTAACTTAACAGGCGCTTCTTCGCCAAGAACCAATCCACGAATATGAGCGGAAAAATCTCCAGTGGGTTGTCCCACAATATCTGTTGCACATTCAACAAAATCCTTGCGATATACAAATGATTGTTGAATATTCCCATTGGAATCCAGCATTTCCACAACCGGAACAGATGCCAGGTGGGCACGTGGAGCAGCAAGCTCCTGGATATAGGACTTGAGAGATCCGCCAGTTTGCAGACCGATCTCTTCCATCTGCTCTGCAATATATTCAGCCGCCAGCCTTGCGCCTTCTGTACCAGTTTCGCGCCCCATGAATTCCGGGGATGCCAGTTTTTCAATGGTTGCCTGCGTTCGTTTTTCTTCATAATTGAGTGCTTCGGCACGACACAAATCAACCGGTGCATTTGTACGAACCAGGAAAAACAATCCAGCAACCAGCAGCGTCCCAATCAATATTGTGTAGCGGTTGATTAACCTTCCAAGGTTGATTCTGCCCTCATCCAGGAATCTTCGCAGCCCTTCGCCCAGGAGATTGAATGCCAGGATGGAAACAAAGAAAAAGACGCCCGGTGCCCATGCCAGCCAGGGGTAGGACCGCCACCACCCCTGAACATTGGCAAGCAACGCACCCCACTCCGGCACATCCGAGTAAGCGTAATAAGTTTCCGCCGAGATCTCCACCTTGAAACCGCCGCCCAGGAATATATTCAAATATCCTAGTTCTGCCAGCAGCATCAGAACGGCAGCCATTTCCAGCATTGAGGAGACCAGCAAGCTTTTCCACAGGTGTGGGAGCATATGTCGAAAAAGGATGGTGGAACTCCCCGCCCCCAGTGCCCGTGCAGCTTCAATATGCTGACTGGGCTTTTGAGATATCACCTCCGCCCGGACGGTTTGGGCAATTTCGCCCCACCCCACCAGGCAAATCGTCAATATAAACACACCCATTCCATGTTGAATGCCAATCCCCAGGATCAGAATCATGGCAAACAGGGTCACTGGAAAGGCAGCCCACACCGAGATCAATCCCTGGATCGTGCGATCCATCCAGCTGTTCTGCCACCAACCTGCAATCATTCCCAACACAGTTCCCAGGAACACTCTTGCCAGCATGCCAAAAATCGCCATGACCAATGTCTGCCGGGCGCCCCACAGGACAAGCGCCTGCATATCCCTGCCAACCAGGTCTGAACCCCAAGGGAATACACTGGATGGTTTGAATGGCGGACCCTGGACAACGTCCTCAATGATCATGATGCCATTGGTTACATATGGGTTGGCAGCAGCCATGTGTTTCCCAAATACAACCAGGATGATCAATCCCAACACAAGCAGGAACCCTGCCAGAAGCGGAATGTTTCGGAGACTCGTCCGGGCTGCGCGCCAGACGGATGGTTTACTTGTGGGGTCTCTTTGCTCGCGTCGAAGGAATACAGGCTGGGTGGATGCGCGTCTCCTGGAAATCTGCTTTGGTTTACCTGCCAGGAGAGCCAATAAATTTTTAATGCCAGCCTTCAGGTCCTGCCAGACTATCTTGATCTCCTCCAGGAAGGATCCCCATTCACTTGATAACCCTGCTTCCTCCCAATCCTCCACCTGGCGGCTACCCCGGCGCAGGCGTGGATCAATGCGCCGGTAAAGTAATTCCAGCAAAAGATTGATCACCAGGAAGAACAAGCCCAAAGCCAGGATCAAATCTGTTACAAAGACTGCCTGATTGGATTGAATTGCCTTTAATAAATTCCACCCCAATCCCCGCCAGTTGAAAAATCCCTCAATAATTGGCAGACTGGCAAGCGAAAAACGCAACGATGTTCCCAGCGTGGTCAGAATGGGAATCAGGGCATTGCGAAATGCGTGGCGGAGAATCACCAATTTTCCAGGAATGCCACGTGCCCGGGCAGCCCGGATATATTCCTGCTGCAGGATATCCGTCAGAGTGGTGTAGGTCACCTGCATCACCTGTGCCATTGGGCGGGCAGCCAGAACCAGTGCAGGTAAAATGATCCTGGCATCCCAACCGAAGCCTGCGGAAGGGAGGAGTGCTTTTTTCAATCCCAGCGCGTGGTACAACCAGATGTTGATCACCCAGAAGAGCATTGCCAGCAGAAAGCTGGGAGTGGAAATCCCAAGAGTGGAGGCAACCACCAGCAGGCTGCTTCCTCCCTTTCGGTAGCGAAGTGCTGCAATGGTACCAAACAAAATACCCAGCAGTGCTGCAATCGTCAACGCCGCCAGTAGTAACCCGGCGCTGTTAATGAATAATTCTTTCACAACATCAAAGGCTGGAACCTGCGCCTTTTGCCAAAGATAGGTCGGCGGATGCTTGAAAAAGTAATTCCACAATTGAACCGCAGTATCCCACAATGCCGGAAAAAAATGAAACGGTTTGTGAGCCCGCCCCAGGGCTGCCATGTTTAAGCCAAACAAGGTCAGGAAAGCAATCGCAAACAAAACGAATGCTCCCCGGATGACCTGCCGGAGAAAAGTGATCAAAACGCCCCCCCGTTGGCTGGATGGCATGGATGAAAGTGTCATGGGCTTTAACCGGATTTATTTGATGAAGGCTCGGGTAACTCTTGGAAACAGCGAACTTTATTATACAACCGTTCCAGGCTAAATTTCCGATTTATGTCGACTCCGGAGATTCTGCGGTACAATATTTTTCCTGTACAATCCTGGAACTGGATTTTGCCATGGCATCAGATTATTCTGTCGAACAACCTATCGAATCGGAACCACTATCACAATTTCAACCCATCCGTCTTCAAAACAAGCCCAAACGGAAAGGGATTGGGTGCGGAATGCTTGCCATCCTGATTTTATTGGGAATGCTGGCAGCATATTTCTTCACCCCATTTCGGACCAATTTCCTCCTGCTGGGTGTGGACCGTTCACCAGAAAATACCGATGTCGGCAGAACCGATACCATCATCTTGACCGGGATCCAACCTTTGCGAGCCAGGGTGACCATGCTCTCCATTCCCCGCGACCTGTGGATTTCCATTCCGGGGGTCGGGGAAAACAGGATCAACACCGTTCATTTTTTTGCCGAAGCCAACGACCCCGGCAGCGGACCGGAAGCCGTGCTGGACGTTATGGAGCAGCAATTTGGAATCGCTGTTCGGTATTATGCCCGTATCCGGCTGAATGGCTTTCCCCAATTGATTGATGCCATGGGGGGAGTGGATATCACCCTCAACGAGCCGAATGGGATTTACGCTGCCGGCACCCATCACCTGAACGGCGAAGAAGCCCTGGCGTTTGTTCGAAACCGTAGCGGTGCTGATGATTTTTTTCGCATGGCAAATGCCCAGTTAATGCTGATGGCTCTTGAACGAAAAATGGTATCCCCCAAGGGCTGGGTTCACATCCCGGCTGTCATCAAAGCATCCAGTCAATTTTTGGATACCAATATTCCTGCCTGGCTGCTGCCCCGGCTTGGGCTGGCAATCCTGCGCGCCGGGATCGGTGGAATCGATAACCGCACCCTGCCCAGGGAAATGGTCACATCTCACACCACTTCTGGGGGCGCACAGGTGCTGCTGCCCGATTGGAACCAGATTTTACCGCTGGTGGATCAATTATTTGGTCCATGATCATTCCCGGCAAATACCCGGAAGGCTGGCGTGACACTTGCAACCCTTCATGATAAGATTATTCAAACAATGATGGTGCCAGCAAGATGAGCGACCTTTCCCACCCCGACCAAAAGCCCACAGTTTACATCCTGTATGGGGATGATCTGTACGCCATGCAGACCTTTCTCCAGGAGAAAATGATCCCGCGGATTGGGGAACCGGGTATCGCCGAGTTAAATATTGCCCGCCTGGATGGGCGGCAGGCAGGTGATGAGGAGCTTCGAACCGCCATTCAAACCCTGCCGTTTCTTGCAGAACGGAGGCTGGTTATTCTTTCCCATCCTTTGGCACGTCTCACTGGCAAATCTGCGCAGGAAAAATTCAAGCAGATCCTGGACCACGTGCCGCCTTCCACGGGGCTGGTTTTGCTCATTGAAGATGAATGGTACGGTAAAACCTGGCGCACCCTTAAAACCGACCCCAGGGATCCCAAAAAAGATCACTGGCTGCTGAGGTGGGCGCGTGAGCCAGTGTTGGTGGAAGGCAAAGAACAACCCCGTCCGGTCATCATTAAAGTGTTCGCACTGCCCCGCCTGGCGGATATGCCCGGCTGGATCATGAAGGAAGCCAGGGTGCGGGGAGGGGAGTTCACCCGTGAGGCAGCTGCCGCCCTGGCAAACCTGGTTGGAAACAACACCCGCCAGGCGAGCCTTGAAATTGAAAAAATCCTTGCATACGTCGATTACCAGCGGGCAGTGGAACTGGAGGATGTCCAGATTGCTGCAGCGCCGGGCGGCGAGGTGAATGTTTTTGAAATGGTGGATGCCATGGGAATGCGCGACTCCCAACAGGCATTGAAACTTCTGCATACCCTGCTGGAAGAGCAGGAAGCAATTGCCATTTTTGGCATGATTGTCCGTCAGTTCCGTTTGCTCCTGCAAGTGCGCGAAGCGCTGGACGAAGGACTGGACGCCAATGAAACCGGTAACGTCATTGGGCTCCGTTCCTCCTTCCAGGTTGGCAAACTGATCCAGCAGGCAAAGAAATTTTCACTCGGTGAACTTGTCCTGATTTATCACCGGTTGCTGGAACTGGATTTGCAAAGCAAGTCCGGTCAGGGTGAACTTGCCCCGGCACTGGACACCTTTGTTGTCAATTTATAGGAGACCATTATGAAACCATGGCGTTTCCTGACTGTCCTGCTGGTGACAGCCTTCCTGCTGATCCCTGTATTCCAGGGAAACGCGGCACCAACCACCGAACCATCCGCTCAGGCAGGTTCAGACATCCACGAAGCGATTACCACAGCAGTCATGGATTCCATGGAGAAGCACACGGATGTGCTGGCTTTCCAGTTGTTTCATATGCAGGTGTACCAGATCTTCCTGGCAGAGGATGAAAAGCAAGCTGTCATATGGCTTGCTGCGGTGGACGAGGAGAGCGGAGAGGTGGTGGCAGCGGAACCAGCGCTGGCAATTGCAAACCTGGTTGGGGAAGACCCCACCCAACCTTCTGCATGGAAAATCACCCTCCAGGCAGATGAAGCCTGGAATGATGTCCTGAGTTCAGTACCGGAGACCCTGATCACCAGGGAACACCGCGAGACGTATATGAGCCCGGCGATCTCG